>JALYTR010000004.1 GCA_030854165.1 Pseudomonadota bacterium
CCCTGCGCCCAGGCGGAGGCGCATCCCTCGCCCAGCGTCGCCGCGGCCAGCAGCATGACCTGGCGCGGCCCCGCCGCCAGCGCCGCTGACAGCCCCGCCAGCCCGCCGCCGACGATCAGCACCCCGTCGAAGGCGATCCGATCGGTCATGCTCAGATCAGTTCCACATCGACGTGATGGCGGGCCTTCACCAGGTCGTAGCGGGCCGGAACGTCGGGCGGCGGCAGGTCGATCATCCGCTGCACCGAAACGCGGGCGCGGGTCGCGATGGCTGGGTCGATGGTCACTTCGAACCGCTCGTGAAGCAAAGCGTCGTGGATGTTCTGCAAAGTGATCCGCTTCATGTGCGGGCAAAGGTTGCACGGGCGCACGAACCGCGTCCGCGGCGCGGCGGCAGCGACATTGTCGGCCATGGAGCATTCAGTGATCAGCACCACTTGGCGGGGTTTGCGCGTCTTGACGTAATCGCTCATGGCCGCCGTCGAGCCGGCGAAATCGGCCGCCTCCAGAACTTCCGGCGGACATTCGGGATGGGCGAGAATCTTGGCGTGCGGCCACGCCTCGCGCATCTCGGCGATGTCGCCGGCGGTGAAGCGCTCATGCACCTCGCAGCGCCCTCGCCAGGCGAGAATACCGACGCTCGTCTGGCGCGCCACATTGCGGGCCAGGAACTCGTCTGGGAGCAGGATCGCCCGGTCCACGCCGAATTTCCGCGCCGCCCACTCCACCACCTCGACGGCGTTGGCGCTGGTGCAGCAGATGTCGCACTCGGCCTTCACCGCCGCGGTGGTGTTGACATAGGTCACCACCGGCAGGCCGGGATAGCGCTGCTTGATCGCCCGCACGTCGGCCGCGGTTATAGAGGCGGCCAGCGAGCAACCAGCCGCCAGGTCGGGGATCAGCACCGTCTTGTCCGGGCAGAGAACCTTCGAGGTCTCGGCCATGAAATGGACGCCGGCCTGGACAATGATAGCGGCATCGCTGCGCGCCGCCTCTCTGGCCAGGCCCAGGCTGTCACCGACGAAATCGCCCACGCCATGAAAAATCTCGGGAGTCATGTAATTATGAGCCAGAATGACCGCGTTCTTTTCGCGCTTGAGGGCGCCGATGGCCTCGATCAGCGGCGCGGCGAGCCGCCATTCCACGGCCGGCACGGGGCCGTGCACCTTGTCCCACAAGCCCTGGCCCGCTATGCCCGCCGCGGGGGCGAACGCGAAAGCCGCTCCGTCATCCGCCATGGCCTTCTCCCTTATGCTCAATTTGAGCATTTTACCAGTCTCAAAAAGACGCCGGGCCGCGTTCAGAGGGCGCCGTCGCCTCGCCTTATGCTAATTATGAGCATAAGGTCTCCAGCCCATATAGACCCGCGTTCGGACAAGGGAAAGGCCCAATCGCTCGAAAGCGAGACTTTGTGATCGGTCCCATCGCCCGTGTGGGAAGGGCTGTGGTCCTGGCTGCGGCTGGACTGGCCGCCTGCCACGCCGCTTCGCTGGGTGGGCCGCCCCCCAAGGCCCGGTCCCCGATCGACGCCGACTTCTCACCGGCCGGTCAGGCGCGGCTGGAGGCAAGCATGTCCGGCGCCATGCTGGCGATCGCCCACCGCCTCGACAAGGAACGCCGGTCAGATCTCGCCGGTCGAGCGCCTGGATGGGCCGTGCTCGACGTGGCGACGCCCCCCACCCTGGGGTTCGGCGCGCTGAGCCCCGAGGCTGCCGAGCGGATCAACGCCTTTCTGCCCGCCGTCTCGACACCGCCGCCGGCCGTCCCGCCTTTCTTTCTGAACGCCGCCGGTCCCGAGCGGGAGCGGGCCCTTTTGTGCCTCACCCAGGCCATCTACTACGAGGCGGCTCTGGAGCCGACGAGCGGCCAGGAGGCGGTGGCCCAGACGGTGCTCAACCGTGTGCGCCATCCGGCCTTTCCACATTCAATCTGCGGCGTGGTGTATGAAGGCGCCCAGCAGCCGACCGGCTGCCAGTTCTCCTTCGCCTGCGATGGCTCGCGCCAGAGGCCGCCCATCGCCCCGTTCTGGCAGCGAGCCCAGGCGGTCGCCCGCCAGGCGGTGGCCGGCTTCGTCATGCCGGCCGTCGGCACGGCCACCGCCTATCACGCCGACTACGTCTTCCCGCGCTGGGGACCGACCCTGGTCAAGATCGCCCAGATCGGCGCGCACATCTTCTACCGCTTCCCAGGACCGGCGGGCCTGCCGGGCGCCTTGCGCCAGCGCTATGGCGCGGGGGAAATGCAGGTCTCCATGGCCGGCCCGTCGCCAGGCGCGATCCTGGCCGCCCGCGGCGGTGCGGCGCCGGGGCCCGGCGAGACGATCGTGAAAACCTACGCCTGGGCCGATCCCTCCGCGCCCGGCGGCATGCATATCGAACCAGGCCAGGTCGTATTCGGCCACCGCACGCCCACCCGCGAGGAGATCGCCCGCATTAATGCCACCCTCCTGGCCCTGGAAAAGCGCGAACCGCCGATTCACGCGCCGCCGCCGGCCACATTTTCCGACGCCCTGCCGATCAGCAAGCCTTAGCCAAACCCCGCGCTACACGTCTCTCACCACACGCCGATCTTTTCCGCCTCCGCGTGGCTGATCGGGTGGTGGGCGGCGGCGTGATCCTTTTCGGCCAGCAGGCGCACCGCCTCCAGGGCGGCCATGCAGCCGAGGCCCGCGGCGGTGACCGCCTGGCGATAGACATCGTCGGTGACGTCGCCGGCCGCGAACACCCCCTCGATGGCGGTGGCCGTCCTACCCGGTTCAACCTTCAGATAGCCAGCGGCGTCCATCTCGAGC
Source organism: Pseudomonadota bacterium (assembly GCA_030854165.1). Lineage (GTDB taxonomy): Bacteria > Pseudomonadota > Alphaproteobacteria > Caulobacterales > Caulobacteraceae > Acaudatibacter. The sequence continues at coordinate 2,791 of JALYTR010000004.1, forward strand.
TGGCCCTTGAAGAGTTCGGAAGCCGGCGCGTGGCCGATGGCGACGAACAGCCCGTCGCAGGCCAGATCCCGCGTTTCGCCGCTCGCCGTGTCCCTGAGTCGCACGCCGGCGACGCTCAGGGGATCGTCGGTCCCCTGCACCGCGTCGATGGCGCTGTTCCAGGCGACCTCGATCTTGGGATTGGCGAACAGGCGCTCCTGCAGGATCCTCTCGGCCCGCAGCTCATCCCGTCGATGGACCAGGGTCACCTTGGCGGCGAACTTGGTGAGGAAGAGGGCCTCCTCCACCGCCGTATTGCCGCCCCCGGCCACCACAACCTGCTTGCCGCGATAGAAGAAACCATCGCAGGTGGCGCAGGCCGAGACGCCGAAGCCCTGGAACTTCTTCTCGCTCGCGAGCCCCAGCCACTTGGCCTGGGCGCCGGTGGCGATGATCAGGGTCTCGGCCAGCCAGACCTGGCCGGAATCGCAGGTGATGCGAAACGGCCGCGCCGAAAGATCGGCGGCGACCACGATATCGTCGATGAGTTCCGCCCCCACGTGCGCCGCCTGGGCGTGCATCTGGTCCATCAGCCAGGGCCCTTGAATGACCTCGGCGAACCCCGGATAGTTTTCCACATCCGTCGTGATGGTGAGCTGGCCGCCCGGCGTCAGGCCGCGGATCAGCACCGGTTCCAACAGGGCCCGCGCCGCATAGACCGCGGCGGTATAGCCAGCCGGCCCGGCGCCGACGATCAGGCAGCGGACGGCGCGCGGGGAGGGAGCTACTAGACCCACTCGACTTTCAGGATCTCATAGGCCTTCACCCCGCCGGGGGTGTTGACCTCGACCACGTCGCCCATCTCCTTGCCGATCATCGCGCGGGCGATAGGCGAGGCGATGGAGATCTTGCCCGAGCGGACGTCGGCCTCATGTTCGCCGACGATCTGATAGCGGGCCTTTTCGGCCGTGTCCTCGTCGGCCACGCTCACCGTCGCTCCGAACTTGACCTGCGCGCCCGACAGGCGCGAGACATCGATGATCTGGGCCCGCGCCATGCGATCCTCGATCTCGGCGATGCGTCCTTCGATCCAGCCCTGGCGATCCTTGGCGGCGTGGTATTCGGCGTTTTCCGCCAGGTCGCCATGTTGGCGCGCCTCGCCGATCGCCGCAGTGATGGCCGGGCGCTCGCGGGTCTTCAAACGTCTGAGTTCTTCGTCGAGGGTGTGGAAACCCTCGGCGGTCATCGGGACTTTTTCCATGGGTGGATAAGCTCGGTTCGCCTTTATTTGAGGAGTCTTGGGTCCGGCCGCGGCGCGGACAACCGGGGGCCGAAAGGATAGAGGCGGAGGCCTCGAATTTCAAGAGGAGCGCGCCCCGCGCATCCTTGGGCGATTCGATGCTAAGGGCGTATCGAGCCCGTTTGAACCCTGGCGGAAGAAGCCATCGTGAGCAATCTCATCGTCCATGGCGGCCGCCGACTGGTGGGCCGGATCACCCCTTCGGCCAACAAGAACGCCGTCCTGCCCATCCTCTGCGCCACCCTGCTCACTGACGACGAGGTGATATTGCGCGGCGTGCCCGATATCACCGACGTCGCCCAGATCCTGGAGCTTTTCGAGGCCCTGGGCAGCGAGGTGGCCATGGACCGGGCCACCGGCGTCCTGCGCCTGCGCCATGGGGCGGGGGGAAGAGCGGCGGCGGCGCGATTGCCGCAGGGCATGCGGTCGTCGATCATGCTCATCCCGCCCCTCATCGCCCGCTTCGGCGAGGCGCGCCTGGAAGGCGAGGTCAAGGGCTGCACCCTGGGGGTGCGCGAGATCGATCCGCACATCGAGGTCTTCCAGACTTTCGGCGTGAAGGTCACGGCCGAGGCTGGCGCCCTGGCGCTGGCGGCGCGCGGCGCTTTTTCTCCCGCCGATCATTGGCTGGACTACGCCTCGGTGACCACCACGGAGAATTTCGTCCTCTGCGCGGTGAAGGCCGCCGGCGTCTCGCACCTGATGAACGCCGCCTCCGAACCGCACGTCCAGGAGTTCTGCGCCTTCCTGCGCCTGATGGGAGCCAAGATCGACGGTTGCGGGACGAGCCGGCTCACCGTCGAGGGCGTGGAGCATCTGACCGGCGCCGACTATGCGTTCGCCGAGGATTTTCACGAGATCGCCACCTTCCTGGCCCTGGGCGCCATCACCGGCGGCGAGGTTCGGGTAAGGAACGCCCAGCCCGAGCAGTTCCCCCTGATCGACCGCGCCTTCGCCAAGTTCGGGGTGGAGATCGAACACGCCGATGGCTGGTCCAGCGCCAGAGTCGATGGCCCCCTGCGCGTAAAGCCGCCGTTCACCAGCTATATCCTCCAGAAGATCGAGGCCGCGCCGTGGCCCTATCTGCCGGTGGACCTGCTGCCGATCTTCGTCGCCCTGGGCGCCTGCGCGCACGGCGAGATGCTCTACTGGAACAAGGTCTACGAAGGGGCCCTGGGCTGGACCTCGGAGCTGGCCAAGTTCGGCGCCCACGCCCTGCAGTGCGACCCGCACCGGGTGATCACCTTCGGCGGCAAGGCCTTGGCCCCCGCCACCGTGGAGAGCCCCTACATCATCCGCGTCGCCATCGCCCTTTTCATGGTCGCCGCCAGAATCGAGGGCCGCTCGATCATCCTCAACGCCGACCCCATCCGCCGCGCCCACCCCGGCTTCGTTGAGAACCTCATCGCGCTCGGCGCGGATGTCGAATGGACGTGAGGGCGACCTCGAAATATCCATGACCCCCGCCCAGATCGCCGGCGTCATGGTCGTCGCGTCCGGCGCGGCTCACGCGGTGGTCAACGCCATCCTAAAGGCAGGCGCCGACAAGATGTCGAGCCGGGCCCTGATCGACGGCGTCTCGGCCCTCATCCTCCTGCCCGCCGCCTTTTTCCTGCCGCTGCCCACCGGCGCCTGGGGCTGGCTCGCGGCGTCGGGGGCGATTCACCTCGTCTATCTGGTAGCCCTGATCAGGACCTTCGAGGGGGCCGACATGATGGTCGCCTATCCGATCTTTCGCGGCATCGCCCCCGCCCTGGCCTCCATCGTGGCCGTCGCCGTCTTCCGCGAGCCGATCTCCCTTCTCGTGGCCATCGGCGTCGGCCTGGTCAGCGCCGGCGTGCTGGCCACCGCGCTTGGCCGCCATATGGGCAGGCGCACCCTGGCCTGGTCCCTCCTCACCGGCGTCACCATCGCCCTTTACACCGTCGTCGACGCCCAGGGGGTGCGCGCCGCGCCCTCGGCCCCCAGCTACATCGTGTGGATATTCCTGACCATCGGTGGCGGGGTCGGCGGCGCTTTCGCCTTCTGGCGCGGCCCCATCTTCCTTGCCTCCGCCCGCGCGGAATGGAAGGCCGGCCTCATCGCTGGCGTCCTGTCCATCCTCACCTATGGCCTGGCCCTGTGGGCCTTCCGCCTGGGCGCCACGCCGCGCCTGGCCGCCCTGCGCGAGACCTCGATCCTGTTCGGCGTCCTCATCGCCATCGTCTTTTTGAAGGAACGCGCCACCCCCGCCCGCCTGGCCGGCGTCGCCGCCATTCTGGCCGGCGCGGTGGTGTTGCTAGCGAACGGTTAGCCCCCCGTCGATCACCAGCTCCGCGCCCGTCACATAGCGCGACTCCTCGCTCGCCAGCCACAGAACGCCGGCCGCGATGTCTTCGGGCAGGCCCTTGACGCCGAGCGGCACGGCCACGGCGGAGATGGCGTCCAGATCGAGGGGAGCGTTGGCGCCGGGCTGGCCCAGGCTCGCGACACCCTCCCAGATCGGCGTCTCAATGATGCCGGGATGGACCGAGTTCACCCTGACCCCGTCCTTCTTCGCCGCGCATTCCAGGGCGACCGCCTTGGTGAAGAGGCGCACCGCCCCCTTGGTGGCGCAATAGCCGGCCAGGCCGGGCGTGCCCTTGAGGCCCGCCGTCGAGGAGATGTTGACGATCGCCCCGCCGTTCCCCGCCCGCCGCATGGCCCCCAGGCCGTGCTTGACGCCCAGGAAAACCCCCTCGACATTGATCGCCTGCTGGCGGCGCCACTCGGCGAGAGTCATGGCGGTGATGTCGGGGCAGCCGACGCCGACGCCGGCGTTGTTGACCAGGATGTCCAGGCGCCCGAACTCGCGCTCGGCGCGCGCCACCACCTCGATCCAGGCGTCCTCGCGGGTGACGTCGTGATGCAGGAAGAGCGTGTGGCCGCCGATCTCGCGGGCCACAGCGCGGCCCTTGTCGTCCTGGATGTCGGTGAGAACGACGCTCGCCCCCTCCCGCGCCAAAATGCGCGCGCACGCCGCTCCGATGCCGCTCGCCGCGCCGGTCACCAGCGCCACCTTGCCCTCGACGCGTCCCATGATCGAAGCTTCCTCGCCGCCCAACCGGTGCGGCCATCTTGTCAGCGGTTCACGGCCCAAGCGCAAGTGCGCCGCGCCCCACGGCTTGAACGCGCCCGTCGCGCCCTATAGGCGTGGGCCGACTGGCCGGGCGCCAAAGGTCCTGGCTCACCCAAGAGACACTCCATGCCCATCGCGCCCGACGCGCCGACCCAACGTGAGCCCACCCTGCGGGGCGGGACCACGACCGCGCCGGGCGACTTCACCGCCGATCGGCGGGTGCTGATCCTGCTGGCGATGGCCCTGGCGATCGGCGCGGGCGGGGCCGGAGCGGCGTGGCTGCTCGTCAAGCTCATCGCGCTGACCACCAATCTGGTGTGGTTTGGGAAGCTGAGCATCGCCAGCGTGAGCCTGGCGAACGCCACGCGCGGACCGTGGATGGTGCTGACCCCGGCCTTGGGCGGTCTCGCCATCGGCCTGATGGCCAAGTTCGGGTCGGAGAAGATCCGCGGTCACGGCATCCCCGAGGCGATCGAGGCGATCCTGATCGGCGGCAGCCGGATGGAGCCCAAGGTGGCGCTGCTCAAGCCCCTGTCGTCGGCCATCTCCATCGGAACCGGCGGCCCGTTCGGGGCTGAGGGTCCGATCATCGTCACCGGCGGGGCGATCGGCTCGCTGTTCGCCCAGTTCTTCCACATGAGCGCCGCGGAGCGAAAGACTCTGTTGGTCGCCGGCGCCGCGGCCGGGATGACGGCGATCTTCGGCACGCCCATCGCCGCGGTTCTCCTGGCGGTGGAGCTTTTGCTGTTCGAACTGAAGCCGCGCAGCCTGATCCCGGTGGCCGCCGCCTGCGTGGTGGCCATCGCCTGCCGGCCGTTCCTGTTTGGCGCGGGGCGGATGTTTCCGTTCAGCGTCGATCCCCATCTGCCCTGGTGGGGGCTTTTGGCCTGCGCGGGCGTTGGCATCGTCGCGGGCCTTCAGTCGGGCCTGTTCACCCGCCTGCTCTACGCCATGGAGGACGCCTTCGAGCGCCTGCCTATCCACTGGATGTGGTGGCCGGCGATCGGCGGGATCGTGGTGGGCCTGGGCGGCCTCATCGAACCCCGAGCGCTCGGGGTCGGCTACGACGTGGTCGGCGATCTCCTGAATGGCCACATGGCGGTCGGCGCGGTGGGCGCCCTGTTGCTGGTCAAGGCGGCGATCTGGATCGTCGCCCTCGCCTCGGGCACCTCGGGCGGCGTTCTGGCTCCGCTGATGATCCTGGGCGGCGCCCTGGGCTGGATCGAGGGGATCTGGCTGCCCGGCGGGACGGGCCTGTGGGCCCTGATCGGCATGTCGGCGATGATCGGCGGGACCATGCGCGCGCCGCTCACCAGCACCTTGTTCGCCATCGAGTTGACCGGCGACATCCACCTGCTGGCGCCGCTGCTCACCGCCTCGACGCTCGCCTATGCGGTGACCGTTCTGCTTCTCAAGCGCTCGATCCTGACCGAGAAGATCGCCCGCCGAGGCCAGGCCATCACCCGCGAATACAGCGTCGATCCCCTGCAGCTCGCCCGGGTCGCCGACATCATGGTGACCGGGGTGGAGACCCTGGCGGCGGGAATGCCCATCGACGAGGCGGTCGCCTTCTTCACCGGCGAGACCCGTCGCCACAAATCCTATCCCATCGTCGATCCCCGTGGCCGGGTGGTCGGCATCGCCACCCGGGCCAATGTCCTGCGCTGGATGACCGAGGGCGGCCACGGACGCCAGACCCTCGACGATCTGGCTTCGGACGCTTCTGTGGTGGTTGGCTATCCGCAGGAGAGCGTCGCCGACCTGGTGGTCAGAATGGTCCGCGCCGATGTCGGCCGGGTGCCCATCGCCGATCCGGCCAGCCGGCTGCTCGTGGGCCTGATCGCCCGCAAGGATCTCATGCGGGTGCGCGGCCGCTCCAGCCGTCTCGAATCCGACCGCCGGGCCTATCTCGGCCGTCGCCGCCGCCGGCCACGGGCCAAGGCCGCGACAAGGCCGAAGCCCGGGACTCAGTCCTGACGGGCTGTCGGCGCGGCGTGGCCCAGGCCGGCCAGAATGGGACAGGCAAGGGCGGGGTCGCGACCGGCGCAGGCGGCGAGGAAATCGGCCAGCTCGCGTTCGCGCGCCCGCAGCGCCCGCAGGTCACGCCGCACCGCGGCCAGCTTTTCCTCTACCGTTTCGCGCACCGCGCCGCAGAACAGCCGCTGTGTGTCGTGGGCGCGCTTCAGAAGCGCTTCGATGTCGCCGAGCGACAGCCCCAGCCCCCGGCCCAGGCGAATGTAGCGGATCAGGCGCAGGGCGTCCTCGTCGTAGTGACGAAAGCCGCCGGCCGGACGGCGCGGCTGGCGCAGCAGACCGCGCCGCTCATAGTAGCGCACGGTCTCGACGCCCACCCCGGCGGCCCTGGCCAGCTGGCCGATCGTTCGTCCCGATTCGCGCATGGGCGCCTCAAGCGATGAATTTCTAGGGCGAAATCCTGCTCGCGCTGGACTGTTCGCGCAAGACGGCGACCCGCCAGCCGGCGCGCTGGCGGACCAGGACGGCGGTGGCGATCCCATGTTCGTCGGCGATCGGCTTGCCGCCGGGATCGCGCGCGCCGACGATGAACCACTCCCCATCGATCACCACCACACCCGGCGCGATCTGGCGGCTCGCCTTGGCGGTGAAGCCGGCGTCGCTGCCCCTGTATCCGGCCGCGAAGGCGTGGGCGTAGAAGGCGGCGATCTGGGGCCGGCCCACCGCGTGAAAGCCGGTGGGGTTGATGAAGTCGCCGTCGTCGGTGAAATTGGCGGCGATGAGCGCAGGGTCGGCCTTTTTCCACGCCCCGATGTAGCCATTCTGGATCTGGGTGAGGGCGGCGATGAGGATCGGTTTGGGCTGGCCGGCCGAGGCGCCGGCGATGAGCGCCAGGGCGGCGCCGAGACAGATTGTGGTTCCACGAAACACGTTGGCCTCCTGTTGGCTCGACGGCGCGAGCGGTCGCGAATTGCGGCCGGTTCAGAGCGTGGGAAGCGCTCGGCCGGCCGTTGGATATTGTCATCCCGACGAGGCGTACCCGCCGTACCCGAGTACGGAGTCAAGACGCCCGTCGCGATTTTCTTGCCGTCCTGACGCCCGCGCCGTCCGTGAAAGTGATGACGCCTGGCGCAACCGGCGGCGGCGGACGACGTTCTTCAGGTCCGTTGCCTCTTGAGCAGTGGGAAAATGGAGAAAAGACCATGAAACGCATTCCCCTCGCCGGCCTCGCCGCCCTTCTGGCGCTCGGCGCCGGTTCGGCCGCCCTGGCTCGCAGCCAGCCCGACCCCAACTATGCGCCGGGTGACAACCCTAACGTCCAGGCGAATCAGAACTACCAGGACCAGCGGAGCGTCTACGACAACCAGGTGGACGCCAACGCCCAGGAGCGCGACGACTACGCCGGCCAGCGCGGCGCCTACGACCAGAACGTCGCCGGCTACCACGCCGATCGCCGCGCCTATCAGCGCCGTCTCCACGACTACGACCGCGCTCGCGCCGACTACGACGCCCAGTACGGCCCCGGCGCCTACGAACGCTACTACCCCGCGCCGGTCGATCCGGACTAAGGCGGCGGCGGCTTTCACGCCGGGCAGGCCATCGCTCGTCTGGAGAACGCTCATCACCGGAGCCTCGAAATCGTGACCCGCTACGCGACGGCCGTGGGCCGGAAGGTAGATGTAGAGTTGCTGTCGGTGGAATAGGTGCCTATCGCATCACTCGCTGCGAAGCTTCACCAAATTCCGCCTCGCTTCGGAACTGCCGAAGCTCCACGTCGAACTCTGGCCAAGGGTGGCCGGTGGGACTATCTTCCTGAAATGACCACTACGGGATTCCTGACGGGGGGCCGTCCAGAGCCTCGATCCGAGTGTGCGGGAGTGCGGCAACGCCGAGACACGCGCGAAGTGGAGATGCTCGCTCGCGCACGCGTTTCGGTCGAGGCCGGTCGCACGGTCTGCGAAGAGCGGGTGGATGCGTGGATCGACAGTCTTGGCGCCGACGATGAATTGCCGCCGCCACGCTCCGGTTGCTAATCCACCTCGTCGGTGACCCGGACGCTCCGCTACACGGACGAAGCCATCGCCGACCTCGACGCTATCCGACGTTGGCAGACCCAACCGGGGTCGGGCCCAACGGCGATTCGACGCCTAAGGCGTTCAGGTCCGCGATTCGACGGCTGAAGCGGAACCCCTGCCTCTGGCCGGTCGGAGATCGCCCCGGCGTGCGAGAACTGCCGTGCGCGGGACATCGCGCGATGTACATCGTGACGCCGGATACAGGGCGCAATGAAGGCGCGGGGGATGTTCTGGTGCTACGGATATTTGGTCCCGGTCAGTCGCGAAAGCGCCTGTGATTATATGGCGGAAGGAAACGCCAGGCATCGGGACAATTCGAATTGCCTTATCATCATGTCCCTACGCTAAATCCCGATTCTTCAATGTCCCATGTCGGAACGGCATGGTGAGTGCCACCGTAGGCCGGCAATTTCTGGGCGAAAGCACCGGTTCCCAAAACGCTAAAGATATCCAGAGTAAGCCAGTCCCGCTTCCTCAATTCGTTGAATAGCTCCGGGCCAAAGGCCGACATTCCTTCCGACTCCTGAAAGCGCCTTATCGATCTCGCCCTTGGTGCTGTTTGCGATTGCGTCGTCCATGCCGCCTCCTGTCCCACATGCGGAGCATATAGGGTGGAACCGCATCGGGCGAGAGAGCCCCCAATCAATTCCAAAATGCGAAACGCCCAGGATTTCTCACCCATAACTCTGCAACGCCCGCACCTCCAGCGTCCCCTCCGCCACCGCGCCGATCGCCTGGGCGGCCGCCAGGGCGCCGGCGGTGGTGGTGTAGTAGGGAATCTTCATCATCAGGGCGGTTCGGCGCAGGGAGAAGCTGTCTTCCAGGGACTGGCGCCCCTCGGTGGTGTTGAAGACGATCTGCACCTCGCCGTTCTTCATGGCGTCCACGATGTGCGGGCGGCCTTCCAGCACCTTCTTCACCGGCGTGACGGCAAGGCCCTGGGCGGTGAGATAGGCGCAGGTGCCGGCGGTGGCCAGAATCTTGAAACCGCGCGCCGCGAGCAGCCGGGCCGGCTCGACGATCCACGGCTTGTCGGCCTCCTTGACCGAGACGAAGACGCCGCCGCCGGCGGGGACAACGGTTCCGCCGGCAAGCTGGCTCTTGGCGAAGGCGCGGGCGAAGGCGGGGGCCATGTCGGCCTCTCCGGCCCTCCGCCAGTCCAGGCCCATGACCTCGCCGGTGGAGCGCATCTCCGGCCCCAGCACCGTATCGACGCCTGGAAAGCGTGAGAAGGGAAACACCGCTTCCTTGACCGCCACGTGGTCGTAGGGCGCGTCGGTCAGGCCGAAACTGGCCACGCTCATCCCCGCCATCACCTTGGCGGCGATCCCGGCCAGGGGTTTGCCGATGGTCTTGGCGACGAAGGGAACGGTGCGGCTGGCGCGCGGATTGACCTCCAGCACGAAAATGCGGGGCGCGTCCGACAGCGGCTCCTCGATGGCGAACTGCACGTTCATCAGCCCGCGGACGTTAAGGGCGCGCGCCATGGCCTCGGTCTGGCGTTTCAGCTCGGCGATCGTCTCCTCACGGAGTGAAAACGGCGGCATGGAGCAGGCGCTGTCGCCCGAATGCACCCCGGCCTCCTCGATATGCTCCAGCACCCCGGCCACGAACACCGTTTCACCGTCGCAAAGGGCGTCGATGTCCACCTCGGTGGCGCGGGAGAGATATTGGTCGATCAGCACCGGATGGGCGATCGAGATGGCCCCGGCGTTGGCGATGTATCGGTCGAGCTGATCGCCATCGCGGACGATCTCCATGCCGCGGCCGCCGAGCACATAGGATGGCCGGATCACCACCGGGAAACCGACCTCGGCGGCTTTTCGGACCGCTTCATGCCAGTCGCGCGCGATGGCATTGACCGGCTGGGCGATATCGAGCCGGGCGAGCAGCTTCTGAAACCGCTCCCGGTCTTCGGCCAGGTCGATGGCGTCGGGGGTAGTACCCAGGATCGGCACGCCGGCCGCCTCCAGAGCGTGGGCGAGGCCCAGCGGCGTCTGGCCGCCGAACTGGACGATCACCCCCAGGAGCTCGCCACGCGAGGCCTCGACCTCGATCAGTTCTAGAACGTCCTCGGCCGTCAGCGGTTCAAAATAAAGCCGGTCGGAGGTGTCGTAGTCGGTGGAGACCGTCTCGGGGTTGCAGTTGACCATGATCGATTCCACGCCGATCTCCTTCAGAGCGAAGGCGGCGTGGCAGCAGCAGTAGTCGAACTCGATCCCCTGGCCGATGCGGTTGGGCCCGCCGCCCAGGATGATCGCCTTGCGGCGTTCCGTGGGCTCGGCCTCGCATTGCGGGCCCCGGCCCAGCGAGCCGGTCTCATAGGTCGAATACATGTAGGGCGTCACCGCCGCGAACTCGGCGGCGCAGCTGTCGATGCGCTTGAAGACCGGTCGCACGCCCAGGGCCTGTCGCGTCGCCCGCACATCTGTCTCGGCGCGGCCGGTGAGCAACCCCAGGCGCGCATCGGAAAAGCCCATGGCCTTGATCCGGGTCAGCGCCGCCGCCTCCGCAGGCAGGCCGCCGGCCTGAATCGCCGCCTCCTCGACCACCAAGGTCTCGATCTGGCGCAGGAACCAGGGATCGTAGGCGCAGGCGGCGCCAATCTCCTCGACGCTCAGGCCATGGCGGAACGCCTGGGCGATGACCCGCAAACGATCGGGCGTGGGCGTTCCCAGGGCACGCACGATCGCCACCCTTCCGGTCTCGGCGTCGTCCGCGCCCTCGATCTCGATCTCGTCCAAGCCCGTCAGGCCGGTCTCCAGGCCGCGCAAGGCTTTCTGCAGGCTCTCGGCGAAGGTGCGGCCGATGGCCATCACCTCCCCCACCGACTTCATCTGGGTGGTGAGATAGGGCGTCGCACCGGGGAATTTCTCGAACGCGAAGCGCGGGATCTTGGTGACCACATAGTCGATGGCCGGCTCGAAAGAGGCCGGCGTCGCGCCGGTGATGTCGTTGGTCAGTTCATCTAAGGTGTATCCCACCGCCAGCAGGGCGGCGATCTTGGCGATGGGAAAGCCGGTGGCCTTGGAGGCGAGGGCGCTGGAGCGCGACACCCTGGGATTCATCTCGATCACCACCATCCGCCCATCGGCCGGGTTGACCGCGAACTGCACGTTGGAGCCGCCGGTCTCCACCCCGATCTCCCGCAGCACGGCGATCGAGGCGGCCCGCATCCGCTGATATTCCTTGTCGGTGAGGGTGAGGGCCGGGGCGACGGTGATCGAATCGCCGGTGTGGACGCCCATCGGGTCGATGTTCTCGATCGAGCAGACGATGATGCAGTTGTCCGCTGCGTCGCGGACCACCTCCATCTCGAACTCCTTCCAGCCGAGCACGCTCTCCTCGATCAGCACCTCGTGGGTGGGGGACAGATCCAGGCCCCGCTCGACGATGTCGCGGAGTTCCTCAAGGTTGTAGGCGATGCCGCCGCCGGTCCCGGCCAGAGTGAAGGAGGGACGGACAATGGCCGGCAAGCCCACCAGCGACTGCGCTTCGAGCGCCTCCCCCAGGGAGTGCGCGGCCCGCGACCGGGGGCTCTCCAGGCCGATGGCGTCCATGGCGGCGCGGAACTTGCCGCGGTCCTCGGCCTTGTCGATGACGGCGCCCTTGGCCCCGATCATCTCCACGCCGTATCTGGCCAGCACCCCGGACTTCTCCAGGGCCAGGGCGCAGTTGAGGGCCGTCTGGCCGCCCATGGTCGGCAGCAGGGCGTCGGGCCGCTCCTTGGCGATGATCTGCTCGACCATGGCCGCCGTGATCGGTTCGATATAGGTGGCGTCGGCGATATCCGGGTCCGTCATGATCGTCGCCGGGTTGGAGTTCACCAGCACGATCCGGTAGCCCTCGGCGCGCAGCGCCTTCACCGCCTGCACTCCCGAATAGTCGAACTCGCACGCCTGGCCGATGACGATCGGCCCGGCGCCGATGATCAGGATCGAGGCGATGTCGGTCCGTCTGGGCATCTCTTCTCGCGCGCGCCGGCGGCCACGCGAAATCGCGCGGTCGGGTCGGGTCATTCATCAGGCTAAGGGGCTCGTTTAGAGAGGCGCGGGGCGCCGCGCAAGCGCACTGATTTTCCTTCTCCCGCAAGGGGAGAAAGACCCCGACTGATCCAGAACGCCTCCCCGCTCGAATAAGGCGCATGTCGTCGCTTCGGGCGGCTCAACCCAAAAAAAAGGAGCGCCACATGTCTGGTGCGAGAACCTATCTGCTGGCCGCCGTCGCGGCCGTTTCCCTGGGCGCGGTTGGCTTGGCCTCGGCCCAGATGAGCGCTGGCCACAATCCCATGGTCGGCGGGGCCGCCATGTATCCGACAAAGAACATCGTCGAAAACGCGGTCAACTCCAAGGATCACACCACCCTGGTCGCGGCGGTCAAGGCGGCCGGCCTGGTCGATACCCTCGAAGGCCCCGGCCCGTTCACCGTCTTCGCGCCGACCAATGAGGCGTTCGCCAAGCTACCGGCCGGCACGGTCGATACGCTTCTGAAGCCGGAGAACAAGGACACTCTCGTCAAGATTTTGACCTACCATGTCGTGTCCGGCCGGATGACCGGGGCCGACATCAAGGCGGCTATCAAGGCCGGAGGCGGCAGGGCGACCCTGACCACCGTCGAGGGCGAGCCGCTCACCGCCTCGATGTCCGGCGGCCGGCTCATCCTCACCGACGCCAAGGGCGGGACGTCCACCGTCACCATCGCCAATGTCATGCAGTCCAACGGCGTCATCCACGTCGTCGATACTGTGCTAATGCCGTAGGCGCGTGGGCGTCATTGCCGCAAAGAAAAATGGGCCGGCGCATCGCGCCGGCCCAGAATGTGTCTCGAAAGGCGTTAGGTCCCGTTGCGGGACCCGCCCGCGTTAGGCCTGGAGTTGGCCGGCGGACATTTTGCCGTTCTTCGCGTCGCGTTCCAGTTCGTAGGTGATCTTCTGGCCTTCGCGCAGCGAGCCGAGGCCCGCGCGTTCAACCGCGGAAATGTGAACGAACACGTCGGCGCCGCCCGCATCCGGTTGGATGAAGCCGAAGCCTTTTTGGCCGTTGAACCATTTGACAGTACCGGTAGCCATTTAGATTTAGTCCTTGATATGAGCCGATCCGCACCGTGCGGACGCCCGTTTGGTCTATCAAAATCGGTGAGGATCGGAAGGCGGGTCCGGGGGCCTCTTGAAGATCAAGGGCGTGGAAGAGCGGCCGAACCCTAGCGAATTCGATGGCACTAGTATGGGGATGTCTTGGCCTGGGAGCAAGGCGAATATCAAAATAGGGGCCTCAGCCTTCCAAATTGGCTCTGAAAGGCCGATATAGCCCTCATCCCCTTTTCTGGATTGCCCCGGAGCCGAGCGTATGAGCCTGATCGACAAAATTCCCCTCCTTGACGACGCGGCGCTCAAGAACCTGCTCGACAACGCCCGCCGGTTGGGCGCCTCCGGCAGCGGCAAGCAGCAGGCCGACGCGGCGGAACTCCTGCCCGCGCTTGAGGCGGCCGTGGCGGCGCGCAAGGCCGTCAAGCTGGGCGCGGCTGCCGAAAAGCGCCTCGCCGCCAAGAAACCCGCCGCCCCCAAGGCAGCTAAGGCCGTGAAGACCGCCAAAGCCGCCTGACCGAGGCCGGTCGCCGCGCGGTAACGGAAGTTCGGCCGGGCGCGGTCGCCCAAATCGGCCTCGACCAAGCCACCGACGGATCGTCATTCCATCGGATCGGAGGTTTTTCAATTCAAACGAGACGGTGACGCCGACCCGCGCGGGCGCTATCGTCTGGCCGTACCCGATCGCGCGGGGCATGGGTAGCCGGCGATCGGGGCGAAATCGCCATTCGCGAGGCCCCCATGTCCACCAACCCCGCTATCATTTTGCCCGTCACGGGCGAACCGGTCACCCCCGATCCCGTGAGCAACGTTCTGAAGTGGATATTGCTGGCGGTCGCCGTCGTGACCTTCTCGGTCATGGGATGGGCGACGGTGGTCACCTACCACACGACGCCGCCACAGCCCGAGCGTTTCGTCTCGACCGGCGGCGCTCTGATCATGTCGGGCGCCGACGTCCTGGCCGGCAAGGGCGGCTTCCAGAGAGCTGACCTCATGGACTACGGCAGCCTCTACGGCATGGGCTCCTATTATGGGGAGGACTATACGGCCAGTACGCTCGTCAGCCTCGCCAAGGGGACCGAGGCCGCAATTGCCCTGACCCGATACCAGAAGCCTTTTTCAGCCCTCGCGCCGGATGAGACGGCCGCGACCCAGGCGGAGATGCAGCGCGACCTGAAGGGCATCGATCTGACCCGCAAGGAGGTGGTGCTGCCCGACGCCGTCGCCGCGGCGGTCATCGGTGTCCGCGCTGACGCCGCGGCCGCCTTGAACCGCACCGACCGCAAGTCGGGATGGACGGCGGCCAACAGCTTGCGCGGACCTCTCGCTTTCGAGACCGCTGATTTCCTTGTCTTTTCGGCCTTCACCACCGTGGCGCGGCGCCCCGGCCTGGACGTATCGTGGACCCAGAACTGGCCCTACGAGCCCATTGTCGGCAACGCACCGACGTCTTCGACATTCATCTGGACCTGGGCGAGCTTCTGTTTCACGTTTCTCTGCTTCGGGCTGGTTTTGTTCATCTACGAGCTATTCCTGAACCATCCCGATGACGCGCCGATGGACCCTGTGCTGGCGGACTTCCTGCCCTTGACCGCGAGCCAGCGGAAAGTGGGAAAGTACTTTCTGGTCGTCGCGGTTTTGCTGCTCGTCCAGATCGGCGCCGGCACGATCATGGCCCACTCCTACTACGACCGCATCGGTTTCTACGGCTTCAATATCAACGCCATCCTTCCGTTCAGCTTTTTGCGCGACGTGCACATCCAGGCGCCGATCATCTGGATCTGCCTGGCCTGGATCGGCGCCGCGCTCTTCCTCGCCCCGGCCATGGCTGGCGGACGCGAGGCGAAAGGCCAGGGGCTCTTCGTCGATCTGCTTTTCTGGGTGACGCTGCTGATCGTCGCCGGCGCGCTCATCGGCGACTACCTGGGCATCATGGGCCGTATCGATCGCGGCTGGTTCTGGTTCGGCAACCAGGGACTGTCGTATCTCGAACTGGGACGATTCTGGCAGATACTGTTCTCGGTGGGGCTGGGGTTCTGGTGCCTGATCGTGTTCCGGGCGCTCTGGCCCAGCCGCGCCATGATGTGGGAGGCGACGCGCCAATTCTGGTCCGGCAGGATCAGGCTTGAGAATCTGATCTGGGCCTCGACGATCAATATCGCCGCTCTTTACGTCTTTGGCATGATCCCGCTGACCGGGATCGAGAAGTCCTTCGCCATCACCGACTACTGGCGCTGGTGGGTGGTCCACCTGTGGGTCGAGCAGTCCTTCGAGTTCTTCGCCGCCGCCATGACCGCCTACC
>JALYTR010000191.1 GCA_030854165.1 Pseudomonadota bacterium
TCGCCGGCGATCACCACGCGCTTGCCGCGCAGGAGGAAGAAGGCGGGGAAGGTTTCCATGGCCGTCAAGCCTAGCGCAAGATGGTCCGGGGCGGAATCGCCTCAAGGGGCGCCGCTTCCCGCCGCCGAAGCGCGCGCCGGCGCCGGCGGCCAGACGATGGCTTCCAGTTGGCTCCAGCCGCCGCCCCCTGTCGCCACGGCCGGTTTCCTCTTATGTTGGTGGGGCGATGACGCCCTACGACGCCCCCCAGACGCCAGCGGCGGCGCGCCCGATCCAGGCGCCGGGCGCCGTGATCGACGGCCACGGCCGTCAGGTGACCTATCTGCGCCTCTCGGTCACCGACCGCTGCGACCTGCGCTGCGTCTATTGCATGGCCGAGCATATGCGCTTCCTGCCCAAGGCCGAAGTGCTGAGTCTGGAAGAACTGGACCGCATCGCCTCGGTGTTCGTGGGCCTGGGGGTGCGCAAGCTGCGCCTCACCGGCGGCGAGCCGCTGGTCCGCAAGGGTCTGTTGACCCTGGTCGAGAGCCTGTCGCGCCACCTGAAGACCGGCGCCCTGGCCGAGCTGACCCTGACCACCAACGGTACGCGCCTGGCCGGGTTCGCACCGGACCTGGCGCGGCTGGGCGTTGCGCGGATCAATGTGTCGATGGATACCCTGCGGCCCGATCTCTTCGAGCGCCTGACCCGCGGCGGCGACCTCGCCCAGGTCCAGGCGGGGATCGTGGCCGCCGAGGCGGCGGGGCTGAAGGTCAAGATCAACGTCGTGGCCCTGGCGCGGGACAACGCAGAAGAAATCCCGACCCTCATCGAGTGGGCGCACGCGCGGGGGCTGGCGATCACCCTCATCGAGACCATGCCCATGGGCGACGTGGGCGAGGACCGCACCGACCAGTTCCTGTCCCTCGCCAAGGTGCGCCGCGACCTGGAGAGCTTTTGGACCCTGCGCGACGTGGCCATCACGACCGGCGGGCCGGCCCGCTATGTGGAGGTGATCGAGACCGGCGGGCGCCTGGGCTTCATTACCCCGCTCAGCCACAATTTTTGCGAAAGCTGCAACCGGGTGCGCCTGACCTGCACGGGGACCTTGCACACCTGCCTGGGCCGCGAAGACGCCACCGACCTGCGTTCGGTGATCCGTTCGGGGGGCTCGGACGCGGACCTGGCGAACGCGATTGCCGTAGGCGTCGGCGCCAAGCCCAAGGGCCACGACTTCCACATAGAACGCGGCGCGGCCCCGTCGGTGTCGCGCCACATGTCCACCACCGGCGGCTGAGGTGGCCAAGGTCCTGCTTTTCGGGCGACTGCGGGACGTGGCCGGCTGGCGCGAACGCTTCTATGAGCCGGGGCCGACGACGCTGGGCGCCTTGAAGGCGCTGATCGCCGGCCAGGACCCCGATCTCGCCGCGGCGCTGGAAGCGCCGGGCGTCCAGGCGGCGGTGGACCGTGTCCTGGCGCGCGGCGACTGTCCCCTCGCGCCCGGCGTGGAGGTGGCCTTCATGCCGGCCATGAGCGGCGGATGATCACCCTCACCGACCAGCCCTTCGATCCGGGCGCCGAACTGAACCGCTTCCGCCAAGGACGCGCGGAGACCGGCGCGGTGGCGAGTTTCGTCGGCATCGCGCGCGGCGCGGCCGGCCAAGCAATCGCCCTGGAACTGGAGGCCTATCCCGGCTTCACCGAGGGCGAGATCGGCAGGATTGCCGAGGCCGCGACTGTTCGGTTTGCTCTGCACGACGTCTCCATCACGCACCGCGTCGGGCGGATCGCCTCCGGCGAGGCGATCGTCATGGTCATCACCGGCGCGGCTCACCGGCGCGAGACGTTCGAGGCCTGCGACTTTCTGATGGACTATCTGAAATCCCGCGCGCCGCTGTGGAAGAAGGAGCACGGTTCGGCTGGCCCGCGCTGGGTCGAGCCCACGGCGCGGGATCTGGCGGACGCCGAGCGGTGGGCGCCGCTTCAAGGAGCCGACCTCCCATGACCCCCACCCTCGCCCCCGGCGGCCGGATCGACGAGGGCGCCGCCCTTCAACCGGTGCGGGTCGCGGTCCTGACCATCTCCGACACCCGCGACGAAGAGAGCGACACCTCGGGCCATCTGCTGGCCGAGCGGGTCACCGCGGCCGGTCACGTTCTCGCCGATCGCGCCATCGACGCCGACGACATCGACGCCATCCGTACACGGATCAAGGCCTGGACGAGGTCCGGCGCGGTGGACGCCATCGTCACCACCGGCGGCACCGGCCTGACCGGCCGGGACGTCACGCCCGAAGCCATCGAGCCGCTGTTCGACAAGCGCATCGACGGATTTTCGGTGATCTTCCACCTGGTCAGCTACCAGTCGGTGGGCCTATCCACCCTGCAGTCGCGGGCATTGGCCGGCCTGATCGACGGGGTCTTTGTGTTCTGTCTGCCTGGGTCCAACGGCGCGGTGCGCGACGGCTGGGACAAGGTCATCGCCGCCCAGCTCGACAGCCGCCACCGGCCCTGCAACATGGTCGAGCTGATGCCCCGGTTGATGGAGCGATGAGCCGCCTGACTCACCTGGACCCTGAAGGCCGCGCGCGGATGGTCGATGTGTCGGCCAAGCCGGCCAGCCCGCGCGAGGCGCGCGCCTCGGGACTGGTGCGCATGTCCCAGGCGACGCTGGCCCTGGCCCTGTCGGGCGACGCCGCGAAGGGCGACGTGCGGGCGGTGGCCGAGATCGCCGGGGTGATGGCCGCCAAGCGCGCCGCCGATCTCATCCCCCTGTGCCATCCCCTGTCCCTTTCCAAGGTCGAGGTGGCCGTCGAAGCGGTCGACGAAGGCCTTCGCGTCACCGCCGGGGTGAAAACCACCGGCCCCACCGGGGTGGAGATGGAGGCCCTGACCGCCGTCGCGGTCGCCTGCCTGACAATCTACGACATGCTTAAGGCCGCCGAGCGCGGCATGGTCATCGAGGCGGTGCGACTGATCGAAAAGAGCGGCGGCGCGTCGGGCGACTGGCGGGCGTCGTGAAGCTGCTGTCGATTGAGGAAGCGCGCGCGCGGATGCTGGCCAAGGTCGCGCCGCTGGAGGCCGAGGATGTGGCCCTAAGCGAGGCCCTCGGGCGGGTGTTGGCCGCCGATGTCGTCGCCTGCCGCGACCAGCCCCCCTTCGCCGCCTCGGCCATGGATGGCTGGGCGGTGCGCGCCGCCGATGGTCCGGCTCGCTTGCGGATCGTCGGCGAGAGCGCCGCCGGCCATGGCTTCACCGGCCCGGTGAAGGCCGGCGAGGCGGTTCGCGTCTTCACCGGCGCGCCCATCCCTCGCGGCGCGGACGCCGTGGTCATCCAGGAGGACGCCACGCGGGACGGGGATCATGTGGTCATACCGGCGGTGACTCATCCGCGCCATGTGCGCCCCGTCGGCCAGGATTTCCGCGCCGGCGACCGCCTGCTCCGGGCCGGAATCCATCTGGATCCCTGGCGTCTCTCCCTGGCGGCGGCGGCGGGCATGGCCCACATCCGCGTCTCGCGCCGGCCGACGGTGGCCATCCTTTCCACCGGCGAGGAGATCGTCGAGCCCGGCGGCGCGGCGGGTCCCTTCCAGATCTTCAACTCAGGAACCACCGCCCTGGCCGCCCTGGCGCGAACCTGGGGCGCGCGGAGCGTGGCCCTGAAGGCGGTTGGCGACGATGAGGCCTCGACAGCGCTAGCCGTGGCCGGGGCGGCCTGCGACCTCGTCGTCACCATCGGGGGCGCCTCGGTGGGCGACCACGACCGGGTCAAGCCGGCCCTGAGGACGCTCGGCCTTGAGCTCGTCGTCGAGAGCGTGGCGACGCGGCCGGGAAAGCCCACCTGGTTCGGGGTTCTGGCCGATGGGCGGGGGGTGCTGGGCCTGGCGGGCAACCCGGCTTCCGCCCTGGTCGGGGCCGAACTCTTTCTGCGTCCGCTACTCTCCGCGATGCAGGGCGCCGATCCGGCCCCGCGCCTCATCGCCGCGCGCGCCGACACGGCCGTCGCGGCCAACGGTCCGCGCGAGCACTGGATGCGCGCCCATCTCACCCATGGCGCCGACGGCGTCCTTCTCGCCCGCGTGTTCGCCGACCAGGACTCCTCGCTGGTGAGCGTGTTCGCCCAAGCGGGCGCCCTGGTGCGTCGCCCCGCCGGCGCCGCCGCCACCCCGCCGGGCGGAGTGTTGGAGGTTCTGCCCTTGGCGCGGTTGAGTTGAGGCGTCGGGAGTGCTGATATGGCTTGCGGATATTAACGATCGGGGAAACCGATGATGGTGTTGGCGGCCGCGTTGGCCTTAACCTCGTTTTTTTACGCGCCCCATCACGGGCCGCCCCAGGTGACGCACCGCCTCTATCGCCTCGCCGGCTGGCGGATAGGCGTCGATCGCGACACCTTCACGGGGGCCGTCACCTGCTCCCTGAGGGCCAAGCGCATCTATTTCAAAAGCGACACCCTGATTTTTCGTCTCGACCGCGGCGCGGAGACCACCCACGCCATCTTCCGGGTGAGCGCGGGCCCGGCCCGCCCGGTCGCCGAGGCGTTTCGCGACGACGCGGCGCGTGGCATCTTTCCGCAACGCGGCTGGATAGACGATCCGGCCGGAGGCGATGTCGCATTGCCGGCGGCCTACTTCGGAGGGGCGGGGCGCGTGTGGATTCGCGCTTCGCCCGCCGCCCAGCCGCAATTCTACAATATCGCTCGCTTCAAGGACGCCCTCGCCGGCGCCAAGGCGGCCGGATGCCCCACCGGCGCCTTCGTGGCGGCGTTGTAGGACCACGGAGAGTCTCTCTGGGCGACCGACAACCAACGGGCGGATGTCGTCGGCCAGGCCAAAAAGGGGTCATGGCGGGAGGGTTCGAAACGGGTCGGGCAGGTTAACAATC
The DNA here is from genome assembly GCA_030854165.1 of Pseudomonadota bacterium. Classification (GTDB taxonomy): domain Bacteria; phylum Pseudomonadota; class Alphaproteobacteria; order Caulobacterales; family Caulobacteraceae; genus Acaudatibacter. The sequence continues at coordinate 4,860 of JALYTR010000191.1, forward strand.
CCTCAAGGCTGTCGATACGGGTTCTTTACGCTCTGGCCTCCACTATGGCCGGGAAAGTTACCACGGTAATCGCGGACGGCGCCCTTTCCATGCATCCATTGATCTCGAAACTCGGCCTGGGCGCCGCCCAATTCGGCCTCGATGGCGCCGCGCCCAGGCGCGGGCGATCCCCCGAATCGGAGGTGCGCGAAATCCTCGCCGTGGCCGCCTTGGCGGGCGTCGGTGTGCTGGATACCGGCGCGGCCTCGATGCACGGCGAGGCGATTCTGGGCGCGGTCATGCCGCGGCCCAGCCCGTTTCGAGTGACCGTCAAGGCGCCTCGGGGGGACCGCGGGCCGGTGTTCGTCGAGGCGGAGGCGCGCGCCTCCCTTGCCAGGCTGGCCTGACCC
>JALYTR010000005.1 GCA_030854165.1 Pseudomonadota bacterium
CAGGCACGGCGCGGGATCGGCGCTGAGGTCCAGCCACGTCGCCCACAGATGGGGCCCCAGGACCACGGGTTGACGATTGTGGTAGGGTTCGCAGTCGGGGCCGGGTGCGGTCGTCACGATGGTGAAACTCTCGATCCGGCCGTCCGTCGTCTCCGCCACGTCCCACAGCCCGGGGAAGCAGAAGATTTCCGCGTTGGCCTTGGTGAAGCGCCACATGGTCTTCGCCCCCTTCTCGCCGGTCCATTCGAAGAAGTGGGTGGCCGGGACCAGGCACCGCCGGCGCTTGAACGCCTCGCGGAAGGTCGCGGTGGTCGCGACCGTCTCCGCCCTGGCGTTGGTGCACATGGGCTTCCAGTCCTTCACGCTCTTGCGGTGAAAAAACGGGATCAACCACCACCGGGCATCAACCATCTCGACGCCGACGAAAGGATCGGACGGATCGAGCGGCCGGATGATCGGCGCGGTGTTCGTCGGCCGGATATGCTCGCGCGGCTCGATGTTGGGGATCGCGCCATCCTTGAAGACCAGTGGGATGCGCACCTGGCTGAACTCATCGACCAGGCGGGAGATCGGAGCAAGGTAGCCGTAGCGGTTGCACATGGCGGGAGACTATGCCGCCTATCGCGGCTTGGTCGAGTCGCGAGGGCCGGCCCGTCAGAAGGCGAGCCTATGCCGGATGGCCCGCCGCCAGCACTGTCGCCGCGTCGCGCTTGCGCGGGTGCTTCCCGTGAAGACGCTTTTTCGCCCTTTCCGCCGCATAGCCGCGCCTCTCGGGCGACCAAAGGGCCATCCGATCCGCGTGGCGGACAAGGCGCGACGCGGAGACCGTCAACTCGCTCTTTCCGGCCTTGATCGTGTGCGCCATCTAGCTCACTCCCATAAATTAGACTGCCACCCCCCATTCAGTCGGTAGCGGCTAGGCCGGCTTGCGGCATTCCTTGGACATCGCGATGCACGAATGGCCGCAAACCTTGCCCTTGACGCAATGCGGCGCGGTCTTGCTCGCCATCGGAGCGGGTGTTGCCTTCGCCGTGGCCGCTGGCGCTGTAGCCGCCGCCGGGCATTTGATGAATTTGCCGGTGGCCGGGTCTTTGCAATTCTTGGCGTTGGCGGCGGAACTGAAGGCCAGGGCCGCGACGGCGACCAGAATCAGGGCGCGCATTGTGTTCTCCCAAATGATGCGGCCACCCTCGCCCATCGGAGGCGCTCCAGCAAGCTGAATGGAGTTGGGGCGGAGGCGAACCCCCGCCCCATCCACCTAGCGCCTGATCGCGCTGCCGATCTTGTCCTGGGCTTTGCCGACCTTGTTCTGGACGGTTCCGGCGGCCTTTTCAGCCGCGCCCCTGGCCTCCAAGTTCGTGTTTCCGGTGACCTTGCCGGCAGCTTCCTTGACTGCCCCGGCGGCTTTCTTAGCCGCGCCGTCGATACGATTTTCGCTCATCTTTCATCCTCATTGGTTGGCGATTTGGAGCCCCATTAACGGGCCCGATGGTGGCACGGTTCCCGCCCTCGATCCTCGCTAGCAATTCTGGCGAACATGCAAAGGAACGCCGCCGCGCGGCCCGCGTTCGACGGGAAACGGGAGCAACACCATGAACAAAAATCAGAGTGGAGGGGCGGCCAAGGTCGTCTTGGGTAAAGTCGAGGCGGCCGCTGGCGAGGAACTCGGCGATCCATTGATCAGGGCGCGCGGCGCGGCTCTACAGGTTGAAGGCCGGGTTCAGGAAGCCGCCGGGTCAGTCCAAGAGGCCCTGGGGCAAGCGGCGGACCGGGCGCGGGCGGTGGTGTCCAAGGGGAGCGACGCTTACGGCAGTGTCTCGAGCAGCGCCCGTGGCCTCATGCGAACGATCGAGGGTGAGCCGTTCATGACCATGGCTGTGGGTGTGGCCGTTGGCCTTCTAGCCGGCCTGTTCATTGCGGCGAAGCGGACAAAGGTAATCTACGTCAAGCCGAGAGCCTGACCGGATAGTGTGGCCCCCTTGCCGACCGCGAACAAACGCGGAACATTGGCGGGGCATGGGACACAAGAACTTCGACCGCTGGCCGCCCGAGGCTTGGCGCAAGAGCGCAGGGAGCGTGGCGCGGATGCGCGAAATGGGCTGGGAGGTGATCTCACACTGCCGCGCCTGCCACCTGACGATGCGCGTTGACTTGGCCTTGGTCGAGCGAGTGTCCGGCCCCAACGTGGTGTTGTGGAACCGCCAGACGAAATGCCGGCGAATCGGCTGTGACGGAGTTGTCGAGTTCCAGGGCAAGCCGCCCGAGCTTTATAGCCATATCCCCCTCAGGTCGGAATGGCCGGAAGGGTGACAGGTCGATCCCCGGCACGGCCGCGCGGAGCCGTCAAAAACGCCAGACGCCTGGCGGCGCCCTTGCACCATTTGTGTGTCACCCCAACCCACTTCTGTTAGACGGCGGTAGCGCAGTTGCGCCGTCCCCAGGCGAAATTGAGCGATCATCGTTCCCCCTCGCTCCCAGACAGAAACAAGCCCAAAGCGGGAGCGCCCCGCGCGGGACCGCCGGAAGGCGAACGCGGCAAGGATCCTGCGCGCCCGATCAAGGGCAGTGCGGGCCTACGCCCACTGGCCCTGCCATCTGGAGAGGTCTACGTGAAGCTCAACGGCCAGATGCTCTACCTCTGGCGCGCCATCGATCACCAGGGCGAGGCGCTGGAATCCTTTGTCACCAAGGAGCGGACAAGGTCCGCCCTAAAGTTCATCAAGAAAGCCATGAAGCGCCATGGCCGGACTGGCGCCATCGTCACCGATAGGCCGCGCTCTTATGGCGCTGGGTTGAAGGCAATCGGCGCCGCCGGTCACCAGGAGAGCGGGCGCTGGTTGAACAACCGGGTCGAGAATTCGCACCTCCCCTTCCGACGACGAGAGCGGGCCGTGCTCAGATTCCGGAGGATGAAAACACTCCAGAAATTCGCCTCGGTTCACTCTGAGGTCCACAACCATTTCAGCCAGGAACGCCACATCGTCAGCCGGGAAATTTACAGGGAGAGACGTTCGGCCGCCCTGGCCGAGTGGCGCGCAGTCATGGGATAAACCCAGGTCGGGTTTGGGCCTGCTGCGCCTGCCGGAGCGAGTTGCCGTTGGACTGACAGCGTCCCTTGAACAAATACTGCGCCGGCATGGCGAAGGCCTCTCGGCTTTGCGCGTCCGGCGGCAGGGGTCGGAAGCTCTCTTACCAGGCCGAACGATCTTCGGCACTGGGGATGCCCAGCATGCGGTCGATGATCGGGATGTCCCGCGGCATGCCCATGGCGGGGGTCTGGATCGCTACCGCGTCGGTTGCGGAAAGGCGCGCACGTCGTGCGCGACCTTCGGGTAGGCGCGCGCCAAAGTGTCGGCCTTGCCCAGCTCGACATCGATCGGAAGCACTCCCGGCCATTCTGTGCTGGCGCCCAGGAACCAATGGCGAGCGCCGATCACGCGCGCGGTGTGAAACGTATTTCCCGGGATCAGCAGTTGTACTTTGTGACCGGCTCGCAGATCCGGCCCAAGAATCACGTGCTCCCCGTCGCCGCGCAGCAGGAGGACCTCCAGCGGATCGCCCAGATAGTAATGATAGAGCTGGTCGTTGCGGATACGATGCAGCTTCACCGGCGCATCGGGGGCCACCATGAAATAAAGCGCCGAGCCCATCGGTCGACCCGCCGCAAAGGGAGCCGGCAAGCCACCCGTCGCGATCACCTCGTTCGACCGGTAGGTCTCGCGCACGAATCCGCACGTGGCGTTGGGCTCGAGTTTCAAAAGTGATCGGACCTCGTCGGCCGTCATCTCGCCGCTCATCGCCGTCTCCTTGGCCCCGACGCCGCGCGACGATCCGAGCGTCGCGGCTGCCGCCGATATCGAGCCCCGCGGAAATCGCCGTCGACCGTCGGACCTGCGTCATACTTTTTCGCCAATGCCAAAACCCCCGCCGCCTACTTGCCGTTTCCAATTCGAGAGTGTCACCATGGCGGGACATCGACAAGCCGGGGCGCATCTCGAGGCCCTGCGATGCGAACCCCTACCAGGCCGTCTGCGCCACCTGGACGAAGGACCCGTCAATCTTCAGGGTTGATAGACGCCATGCGTGCCCTTCAATCCGTCTAGCGAGGAGAATTTCCGATGGACCATCTTGGCTCATCGCCTTTCGGTTGGATCCGTTTCGACGAGCACGCGAACCTCAAGGTCCCGGTAGAGGTTGAGCACCTGAAGGACGCACTCGCGCAGGCTGGTGTCACGGACCTCGTGGTCCTCTCCCATGGTTGGCAGACCGATCGGCGAGGGGCCAAACAGCTCTACAGCAGGCTCTGGGCAAACGTATCAACGGCGCTGCGGGGCAGCGGGCGCGACCCCGCGAAGGTGATCGTAGCCGGCGTGCTTTGGCCTTCGAAACCCTACAACGCAAACTACGACGGCGGGGCGGCGCTCGTTGGCCCCGCTGCGGTCGGTGGCGGAGCGCTCTCGGTGGAGGCGCCCGGGCAACCAAGCAGGTTGTCGGCCGACGGCTTCCAGGCTGTGCTGGACGATACCCGGGCGCTACTCGGGAGCAACGCCGATCCGCTGCTGACCGCGGCCCGAACAGCCGTCGCCGACGCCGGCAGCGCCTATGAGTTCTTCGAGGCGGCCCTATCTGGGTTTGCGCTCAACTGGGACTCTGGCGACCCTGAACTGCGGCAGGAGGCCGGGTTCTTCGCGAGCGCCCAGACCCGCGAAGGGGCCCAAGCGCTCCTCAGCGCCTATTCAAGGCCGCTTCAACTGCCTCTGGCCCCGGGCGTGGGCTGGGCCCAGGGACTGGGCGGCATCCTCAACGGAGCGTTACAGGGAGTGGAAAATGGCGTCGCTTGGATCCTCAACGAGCTGAGCTATTTCGCCATGAAGAGGCGTGCCGGGCTCGTAGGGAACACTTTGGGGTCCAAGACGCTGGAGCTGCTTGCAATGCCACCCGGCATCAGATTGCATCTCGTCGGCCATTCGTTCGGCGGGCGCCTTGTCACGGCGGCGGTGAACGCCCTGCCCGCGACGGGACCGAAAGCCCAGAGCCTCACACTGCTGCAGGGCGCCTACTCCCACAATGGCATGACCGCTGGGAAAGGCCCGTACTCCGCGGTTCCGGGGCAGGTGGTCGGTCCAATAGTCGTGACGCACACGCGCAACGACTTTGCCTGCACCGTGGCCTATCCCCTCGCCTCGCGCCTGTCCGGCGAAACGACCTTGGGCCTTGGAGACAAGAATGATCCTTTCGGTGCGATGGGTGCGAATGGGCCGCAGCTTCCCGCATCGTTCCTCGCGCCGGACGTCGCCGACGACAACTTCGCTCCGGTGGCTGGAAAGGTGAACCGGTTCCTGGCCGACAATTATATCATGAAGACCGCCGAAACAGACGCACACAACAACGTCTACAATCCGACATGCGGCAAGTTGGTGGCCGCCGCGATCCGCTAGCACCCACGCTCGGCTGGCGTCCCGGTGGATGCTGAGAGCCTGACCCAACAGGCTGTGGCCGCGAGGATTGTGTCGTGATTCACCGGGCCCAGGCGACGCAGCTCGCCGCCGAGATACCAGCCGCTTCGCTCTGCTATGAAGCGCAGGCGGGTCGTTGCCGTAGCCATCGTCGCGGAACGGATTTGCGCGACCCTCGGGGGCTCGGCTATCGATCTCTGAGAATTCAATCGCGCTCTTCTCCGGCGCCCCGTGAAGGGAATGCTCATGCCAAACGCACTCGTTGTCGGCGCCTCGCGGGGGATTGGCCTTGGCCTGGCGCGGGAGTTCGCTTCGCGGGGCTGGGACGTGACCGCCACCGTCCGCAGCGCGGCTGGCGCGCCGGAACTCGCGAAAATGGCTCACACTTCTGGTGGCAAGGTTCGCATAGATACCGTCGACACCGCCGACGTCACCTCCGGCGAGGCTCTGCGGAGGCGCCTGGGCGGCGAAACCTTCGATCTCCTCCTGCTCAACGCCGGCGTCGGCGGCCCGGCCAGAAAGAACCCGCGCACGGTCTCACGCGACGAATTCGCCGACCTCTTGGTCACCAACGCCTTGGGGCCCGTTCGCCTGGCCGAGCTGCTGGCCAAGCAGATACGGCCCGAGACTGGCATCGTAGGGTTCATGACCTCGCAACTCGGCAGCGTCGCGGGCAATACCAACGGCGGAATTGAACTATACCGCGCCAGCAAGGCAGCCTTGAACTCCTTGGTTCGCAGCTTCGCCGCCCGCCACAAGGACAAGGGCCTCGCCGTCTTGGCCCTGCATCCGGGGTGGGTGCGCACCGACATGGGCGGGCCCAACGCAGACATCGACGTGGAGACCAGCGCGCGGGGCATCGCCGATGTGGTCGAACGCGCGCGAGGCGACCGGTGCGACGGGTTCTTCGACTACAAGGGTGACGAACTCCCATGGTGAGGAACGGGGAGCCGCCAGCCAGCCGGTCACCGGGCCAGGGTCCCAGCGCTGGTGTGCCAGCGATCTGGACGGGGCGTCGCGCGCCAATGAGGTCGGCGACGTGGCGCTCCAGGATGATCAAAGCAAGAAGTGGCTGTTCGCCGGCCGATCTGACGCATCTGGACGGCGCGGGAACTACACGGTTAGCTCAATCCAGATCGCGGCTCCGGAACGGCGGCGAACGCTCCGTGGCTCATGAGGGCGATCTTGCCGAACTCGGTTGTTGCAGGAAGAAGCGGATCATCTCCCGGCTGGCGTCAGGCCCGCGCGGGTTGGTGTAGGATCCCGCCGCGTTACCGCCAGACCATGCATGGCCGGCCCCGTGAAGCACCCACTGCTCCAAAATGGGACGATCGCTTTGGTCCGCCTCCACGGTGCGGGTGTAGCTGATCCCGCCAGGGGTCATGCCACGATCGATGGTGGACCTTGAGGTTGCCGCGCCCCTCGCCTGCGCAATCACCTGATCGCCGTTTATTGGATTGACGATCGCGTCCCGATCGCCGTGGAACACGATGGTGGGGACCGCGGCCCTCGATCCGCCATGCCCATTTGGACCCGCTCCAGAGTGCCCGCCCTGGCGCATCGCGGTCAAGGCGGAGGAAAGGTCGGTGGCCGCCCCGCACGCCAATCCGGAATGAACTCCCACCGCCGCATAGAGGTCGGGGTATTCGGCGCCCAACACCGCCGCCGCGGCGCCTCCGGCGGAGAGGCCGGCGACATATACGCGCCCTGGCAATACGGGGAACTCGCGCATGATCTGGCGGGTGAGCCCCGCAATCAAGGAGGGCTCGCCCAGGTCACGTTGCTGATCGCCGACACTAAACCAGTTCCAGCACTTCGAAACGTTGGCCGATTGGGCCTGGGCTGGATAGGCGACGAGGAAAACCTGTTCCTCGGCGAGCGCATTCATCCCCGTGCCGGCGGCGAAGTCGTCGGGCGACTGAGTGCACCCGTGCATCATCACCACGAGGGGCAATGCCTGCCCAGCGTAGCCGCTCGGGACGTAGAGCTTGTAGGTTCGACGCCCCGCGCCATTGGCGAAGCTGCGCTCCTCAAATCGCGCGCCATGAGCTACGGGAGCGGTCGCGCCCCGAGATGCGGGCCTCGCCAGGCCGAACAGTGCATCCCCCCGGTGCGATCGTCCCCGACGATTCAGGAATTCGAGCATCGACCCTGCCGTCGGCGAGGGGGACGTACTCCCGCGACCGGCGCCGGCGTGCATCCAGGAGTTTCCAGTTTCGATTGAAGGCGGGGCCATGTCGATCGTGCAAGGCGAGCCCTCGGCCGACGGGCGCCTGGCCCCGCCCGCGAAATCGGTTGGGGCGTCCCCGGACGGAACAACGTTCAACACTCCCCGCAGCAGGACCATGGCCTCCTTGAGCCGGCCTTCGCGGGTGAGGCGGGTGGCCTCCATCATGTCAATCTTCAGCGGTGCATTCATGGGGTGATCCTATTCGTACGGTGGATTTCAGTCAGAACGGAGAGCGGCTCTTCGACCTCGATGAGATCGAGGGGGTTCCGAGGTGTCCCCCAGAAGGCCCTTGAGGGTCAGCGAATGCGGTCGCGAAGCGCCGCCTTCACCGCCGGGGTAGCCTGCAGGGCGCCAAGAACGTGAATCGAGGCGATGGTCTTGCGCGCCAGATCGGCGGAGACGTCCGGTGCGATGACGGCCAACCCGAGGACTTGGATGTTGAGAACCTCTCCGCGCGCGAGAACCGTCTCCAGGTCCTGCCGGCCGTACTGGCGCAGTCCAAGATCGAGTTGATTTCTGGCGACCGATTTCTTGACAGCGTCGCCATGCCGATCGAGCTGATTGCGAATTGCCGTGCGAATGAAGTCCGTGCGGTTGGAATAGAAACCCTCCCGCACCAGGAGTTCCACATGGCCCAGATCCACGTACCCCAGGTTGATGGTGATTTTCTCGCTGTCCGCCGCTTTTGGCCGAAGCTCCTGCACAGTGCCCATCCTAACCATCCTTCCGCCATCCGGCTGGATGGTAAGTGGGACTGCGGATCTTGGGATTCAAGCGGCTCGTGGCAGTGGCAGCCTATTTTTACAAAACGCGTTCCCTGCCCAAGAGCGCTCGGGTGATATGTCGGCTTGACCGACCGGAGGATTGGAACTCAGGCGATGGCGACGGGAGCAGGCACGAAGGACAAACCCTGGAACCTGACCACCCCGGTCGGCGGCCGGCCTTCCAGGCTTGGTCGCGACGAAAACTCAATCCGCCCGCCCCCTCGGCGCAGGTTGGCAAGACGGATTTGCGCTATGCGCTCGCTCCCACCGACGATCTGACGTCATCCTGAAAACACTTGGTAACATGGCTCGAAGAAAGCTTAGATCATCGCCTCATTTAAGCGTCGTGGACGTCACGGTGGCGGCCGCATTGGTGGCCATAATATTGGGCGGCCTTGGAACAGATCGCGCCCGGTCGGGCGGGCCGGCGCCGGTGGCCGGAAACAACAGGGGACGCTTGGCCGACGGCCCGACGCGCATCCCTCTGCGGGGTTGGAAGGATGTGCTCCTGCGAACATGGCGGGAATTCAACCAGGACAATATCACCATCATCGCTGGCGGGGTGACCTTCAGCATATTGCTGGCGATTTTTCCCGCTCTGGGAGCCTTTGTCGCCATCTACGGCCTGGTGGGCGACGTCCACGATGTGCCCAGGCAGATTCAAGTTCTCAGCGCCGTGCTTCCCCACGACATGGTGAAATTCATCGGCGAGGAGATGGTCCGCCTGGCCCGCGCGAGAGGCGGCGGCCTGTCGCTGGCGCTGATTGGAGGACTGCTCATTTCGTTCTGGAGCGCCAACGGGGCGATGAAGGCGGTGATGGTCGGGTTGAACGTCGCCTATGAGGAGCGCGAAAAGCGGGGATTTGTGAAATTCACCCTGACCGCCTTCGCGTTCACGGTTGGTCTTTTTATCTTCGCGGCCGCAACCCTGGTCGCCCTCGGGGCGGGCTCGTTTGTCGGCGCCTTCGTCGGCAAGGATATTGAGTTTGTTGTCAACGTGGCCCGTTGGCCGTTCCTTTTCCTGGCGTTCGCGGGATGCCTTTCCATCTTGTACCGCTTTGGACCCAGCCGGGAGATGGCGCGCTGGCGGTGGATCACCTGGGGTAGCGCCGGGGCGACAGCCCTCTGGCTTCTGAGCTCCCTCGCCTTTTCATTCTATTTGGGACGGTTTGCCCACTACGACCGAACCTACGGCTCCCTTGGGACGGTCATCGGATTGATGGTCTGGATTTGGCTCTCGGCCACCATCGTTCTCGCGGGCGCGGAGATGAACGCCGAGCTCGAACACCAGACCGCGATCGATTCCACGACGGGGGGCCCTTTGCCTCTAGGAGCCCGTGGCGCGACCATGGCTGACACCGTGGCAACCTGAAGGAAAGCGCGATCTTGCCGTGCGGCGCGAAGTTTCGCCACGTAGGGGGGCCGCCTCCGGTGCTAATCCGATAGTGTAGATGCCGCGAATGGCGCTGGGTGTCGCCGGCGCAGCTCACCACGGAAAATCTATTGGATCGTCGCGGCCGATATGGATCGCGCGCGGTTCTCGCATCACGGACGGCTGAACATTTCAAGGCGCGGCTACGCGAAAAACCCGCTCGGCCATGCTCGGACGGCAACAACTACCTGCTCGAACTAGCGTCCATCGGTTTGGGCGCTGAACCAATCGGCATAGGGTGTCGTGCGCACCATTTTGCAGTTCAGATCTGGCGCGCCGTCCGACCACCAGGCCGCGCCCCGCTCACCAAGCTCGATTTTTGCGTCGTTGACGTCCCTGCGCGCACGCGTTTCCGCGTCAGCATCTTTGGCGCGCAACGCATCGCGCACCGAGCGCCGGGCCGCCATCAGACGCTTGACCAGGCGTTCGCGTTCGTCGTCCGGCAGAGCCGGGTTGCTTCGGCGCCACAGCCGCTCTCGAACGAAGAAGTACCGGCCATCCGGCGTGACTGGACAGTCGCTCACCTTATTAGCGTTGTCCCGCCTGGCGGTCGCCGCGCGCTGGGAACCGTTGGGGCTGGCCGTGCAGGCCGACGCATCGCCTTCTTGATCTCGATCCAGGTGGGTGCGTGATCGCTGGCGCCCTCGCGCCCTCGCACAGCATGATCAACGCCTGCTGAGCGTAGCCCGCCCGCCAGCGCAGGGCTGAGCAGCAGATGATCCAGGCGCATGCCTTTGTCGTTCGGCCAGCGATGGCGCAGGTATCCCCAGAACGTCCAGAGCGGCCCTTCGGGCTGAATCGTGCGGAGTGAGTCAGTCCACCCCTGATCCAGCAGGCGCAGAAAGGCCGCCCGGCTTTCCGGCTGCAGCAGGGCGTTCGCCTGCTCGTGGTGACCCGGCCAGATATCAGCTTCGGTGGGCACGACATTGTAGTCGCCGGCCAGGATGACCGGCGCCCCGGACGCCATGAGGTCAGCGGCATGGGCGATGAGCCGGTCGAACCAAGCCAGCTTGTACGTGAACTTCGGTCCAGGCTGCGGATTTCCGTTCGGAAGGTAGATCGACGCCACGAGGATCCCGCTGACGGCCGCCTCGATGTATCGCGCCTGATCGTCAGCCGGATCTCCTGGCAGGCTTCGCCGCGTGACCACCGGCGTGGCGCCACGGGCGAGGATAGCCACCCCGTTCCATGTCCGCTGACCACGCCAAACCGCGCCATAGCCGGCCGCTTCGATGGCGGTGATCGGGAAGGCCGCGGCCTCGGCCTTCAGCTCCTGTAGACAGACCACGTCGGGGCGGGTTTCGGTCAACCAGGCCAGCAGGTTCGCCAGCCGTTTGTTGACGTTGTTGATATTGAAGGTGGCGATACGCACCCCAGGGCCTAGACCTTACCGAGGCGATTGATCGCGCCCGCCAGCGGTCGCTCGCCGTCGCAATAGTCCTCCCAGGCGGTGAGTTTCTTGACCAGGGCGGGAACGGTACGGACTGTGTATTTCGCCGGCTCGAGGCCCTTCTTCACCTGGCTCCAGGTCAGCGGCATGGAGACCGGCGCCCCGGGCCGGCCGCGCGGCGATAGCGGCGCGACCGCCGTCGCCATGCGGTCGTTGCGCAGGTAGTCCAGGAAGACGCGCCCCGTGCGCTCCTTCTTGGCCATGTTGATGAGGTAGCGGTCGGGCGCCTCGCGGGCCATGACCTTGCAGACGTCGCGCGCGAATGCCTTTGCGACGGACCAGTCGATACCCTTGGCCTTCAGCGGGGTGACCACGTGCAGGCCCTTCCCGCCCGTCGTCTTGCAGAAGCTGACCAGACCAAGCGCCTCGAGGCGGTCGCGGACCTCGCGCGCACTTTCGATCACCACCTCGAACGCGACATCCGGCGCCGGGTCCAGGTCGAACACCAGGCGGCCGGGTTGCTCGGGCACGAACGGTTCGCTGTTCCACGGGTGCAGCTCAAGGGCCCCGGTCTGTGCAGCGGCGACCAGCGCCTCTACCCGGTCGAATTGAATGTAAGGCTTGCGATCGCCCCATACCTCGACCTCGGTAATGAGTGAGGACTGACCCTTGGCGCTGTGACGTTGAAAGAACTTCTGCTCGCCATTGATGCCGTCCGGCATGCGGATCATCGAGCACGGCCGGCCCTTCACATGGGGCAGCATCCATTCGCCGATGGCCTCATAGAATTGAGCCAGCTCCAGTTTGGTGACCGGTTTGCTGTCTCCCGCGTCTGGCCAGAGCGGCTTGTCAGCGTGGCTAATGGTGATGCCCATCACCGGCGCCGCCCCGCGCGCCATCACGGTCTTGGTCTTGATGGTCGTCGGCGCAGGCTCAGTCAGCTCGGTTGTCGCGGCTGGCGCGGGCGTCTCAGCTTCCACGTCCTGGGCGGGCTTGTCCTCGCGCAGGCCCTTGAACGAAGCCTGGCGGATCGAGCCGTCGCCGGTGAAACCGGCGTACTGGATCTCGGCGACGAGCTCCGGTTTGACCCAGTGGACGCCCGCCGCCTTCTTCGGCGCACCGTTGCCCTTGAAAGGGCTTTCGTCCGTCTCCAGCATCCTCAAGCGCGGCATGATGCGCGCGACCGTGTCGCGCCCGAACCCGGTCCCGATCCGCCCTACATGGACCAGCTCGCCGTCGCGGTTGACGCCGGCGATCAACGAGCGGAAAGCGTCTCCTGTCGTGGTCCAGCCGCCGATCACCACCTCGTGGCCCTGGCGGCACTTCGACTTGCCCCAGCTTTCGCCGCGGCCTGACTGATAGGGAGCGTCCAGGCGCTTGGACACGATGCCTTCCAGGTCCATGCGACAGGCCGACAACAGCACTGCGTCGCCAGGCGTGATGAAGTGATCGACGTAGCGGATGGTGACCGGCGAATCGCCGAGGTGGGCCTCCAAGCGCTGTTTGCGGTCGGCCAGCGGCAGCGGTCGAAGATCCTCGTTGCCTGCGAACATCTGGTCGAAGACGAAGAACACCAAGTTCTTGGTCTTGGCCTCGGAGATCGCCGCCTGCAGCGCGGCGAAGTTTGGGGCGCCGGTGTGATCGAGCGCGACCACCTCGCCGTCAATGATCCCATCGGCCAGCCCGGCGCCGGCGGCGACGATCTCGGGGAACTTCGACGACCAATCCAGGCCCTTGCGGCTCAGTAAGGTTGGCTGGCCGCCGACGGTCCGCAGCTGCATACGGTAGCCGTCGAACTTGATCTCATGTGCCCAGCCCGGACCGGCGGGCGGCTTGTCCAGGAGCTTGGTGAGCTGCGGCTCGATGAAGTCCGGCAGTGTGGCGACCGTCTTGGCTTTGGCCGGCGCTAGTTTCGTCTTCACGGGCGTATGCAGGCTGGCTGGTGCGCTGTCCTCGCGGTTACTCTTCCAGACCGCGCCAGCGTCGGCCCCCTTGGCGGTCATGAACGGCTTGGCCTTTCGCCCCTTGCCGTTGGTGATTTCCGTCATCGTGCGACCGGACGCGACCGACCCGTCGTCGTTCGTCGGGCCCGTGGTATTGCCCTCGACCGCGCCCTCGTCGCGATGCTTGATCAGCAGCCACGCGTTCTTCGGCTTCCCGGGCTTGCCCTTCAGGCGCACGATCACCCATGAGCCGTGCATCCGCCCGCCTTCCATGACGAACTTCAGCTCGCCCTTGGCCAGCGCCTGGCCGATGTTCTCGAAGCCCTTCTCCGGGGCCCAATAGCCGCGGTCCCAGAGCATCACCGTGCCACCACCATACTGGCCCTTGGGGATCGTGCCCTCGAAGTCGCCGTAGTCCAGCGGATGGTCCTCGACCTCCATCGCCATTCGGCGGTCTTTGGGATCCAGCGACGGCCCCTTCGGCACCGCCCACGACCGGAAGGCCCCCTCGTATTCGAGGCGCAGGTCGAAGTGGAGGTGGCTGGCGGCGTGCTTCTGGATGACGAACCGCAGCGACTTGGAGGGCACGACCTGGGCGTCCTTGCCTGACGGCTCGGCCGTCTGGGAGAAGTCCCGCATCTCTTGGTACTTGGCGAGCTTGGCCATCGATTTGCTCCGACTTAGGGTCAGGCTCATCAACGAACACGTCGGCGACACGATCCGAGCGGAGCTGCAAGCTCGGATGAATCCTTTCCGGGCCGGGCGCGTTGAAGTCAGCAGGAGACCAGCACATGACACAAGTCGCCGGCGAAACCCGCCAGTTCAGCGTCCACGCCCGCCACGTGGACAGCCATCACGCGCGGGTCCTGGAGGAGGCGTCGTTCGAGGCCGCCGCCGTGGCCTATCTCGAAGATTTCCATCCGCCGATGACCGAGGACCACGAGATCAGCGTCATCGTGCGCGAGGTCGGCACCGGCCACGAGCATTGTTTCCGGGTCGATCTGGACTCTGGCGATACCGCGCCCTGCTAGGCGAACGAATCACTTCCGGACTCGTTGAGTCGGTCTGAGCGCCCACGGCGCCGCCTGAGGGAATCGACATGGCCTACCGCCCGACCTGGCAAGGACACCTGAAGCTGTCGCTCGTCACCTGCCCTGTCGCGCTCTACACGGCGACCAATTCGGCGGGCGATGTCCATTTCAACCTGATCAACCCGAAGACCAATAACCGGATCAAGATGATCACGACCGACCCGGACACCGGGCCGATCGAACGATCGCAGCTGGTCAAGGGCTATGAGGTCTCCAAGGGTGAATACATCCTGCTCACCAACGACGAGATCAATTCCGTCAAGCTGGAGAGCACCAAGACCATCGAGATCGAGCGCTTCGTCCCCGGCGACGAGATCGACCGGCTCTATTGGGACAACCCCTACTATCTCGCTCCAGACGGCAAGCTCGCCCAGGAAGCCTTCGGCGTGATACGCACCGCCATGGAGAAATCCGGGCAGATTGCGCTCGGGCGCGTGGTTATCGGGACTCGTGAGCGCATCCTGGCGCTGGAGCCCCGCGACAAGGGCATCCTGGCCTACACGATCCGGACCGATGCCGAAGTTCGCAAACCCGACGAGATCTTCGGCGGCATCAGCGACAAGGCGGCCGACCCGGCGATGATCTCGATCGCCGAGAAGATCATCGAACAGCAGGAGGGCCCGTTCGACCCGAGCCAGTTCGTCGATCGCTACGAGGCCGCGCTGAAGGCGCTGATCGAGGACAAGAAGAAGGGCCACAAGCCCGCGAAGGTGGCCGAGCCGGATGACACCAATGTCGTGGACCTGATGTCGGCTTTGCGCGCCAGTCTGGGGGCCAGGGACAAGGGCGCCGCAAAACCGGCCGCCAAGGAAAAGCCGGCCAAGGCGCCTGCCAAGGCCCGCAAGGCTAGCTGAGGTCAGTCCGCGCCACCGGCCTTCCGGAAGGCCGTCCTGGCGTCCACGACCTTGGAGGTGGCGGCCTTGCGCGCTTCGACGTAGGCGGTCTGCGCGGCCACGCGGCGCGTCTCGAGGTCTTCAGTCTCGCGGCGGAAGTCGGCCTCTTCCCGCTTCCTGGTCTCATCGAGTTCACCCAGCGTCTTCTCGGCGGCGTCGAGCTTTGATCGGTCAGCCGGCGGCCGTGCGGACGGGGCGGGCTTGGCTTTGGCGGCCGGTTTGATGGCCGTCTTCTTTGCCGCGTCGGGGACTTTGGGAAGGCTGGTCGGCTCAAGCGCGAACGGATCGCTCGAGCCAACTGCCCGGCGCAGGGGTGTCTCTGGGTGGGCAGTCGCGGCGCTGATTGCAGCCTCGTCCGTCGTCACCTTGGCCTCGCCACTGGCGAACAGGTTCTGATTGACGCCCCAGGCGCGGAGGGCAGCGACTTGGCTCGGCGCCGCCACGACCGTGTCGTAGAAGCCGAACTGAGCCTGGAAGACCTTGAGCTTGCGGCCAGCCACTTACGGGGCCCTCGCTTCGCCCGCCAGGCTGAGCAACTCGACCGTGCGATGATCGGGTTCGCCGTCGCCCCAGCGATCGAGCGCCGATTGATACGGTCCCTCCCGCCCGGCGATCGCGAAGAGCGTCATTGATGACCGAAACTTCAGGTCGTCGGGCGATCCGAAAAGCACGTTCAGCGAAGCGGCAGGGCTGAACAGCACGGCTGAAACAGCTGACTCCAACCTGGGACCGAGCACCGGGTGCTGAAGGTAGGCGGTCGCCTCATCCAGCGCGGAGATCCCATAGAATCTGGCGGTTGGCGACAGGCCTAAACCCTTCAGCTGGGGAAAGACGAACCACATCCAATGCGTTCGCTTCCGCCCGGCGCGCAGCTCCTCCATGGCAGCGTCAAACGTCCCAGCCTGTGCGCTCACGAAACGAGCGAGATCGAAGGGATCACCCCTCATCGCACGATACCCTTCGAACTTTCTTGGATGTCGGTCAGCTCAAACACTCCAGGATCCCCGCCGCCGCGTCGAAGTCGCCAATCGTCGTCCAGATCATTGCCGCGTTCATGTCGATTCGCCTTTCTCAAACCTCCTCCGCCGGGCCTTCGCGACGCGCCAGGAGGTCTTCCTCGGCGTCTGCTTAGCGCGAAAATTGGGGTCGCCCCATCTGGCCTTCGCCCACTTCGCCTGAAAGCCCTCGCGCTCCCAGATTTTCCTCATCCCCTCCGCCATGCGTTCCGGAATGGCCGGGTCGGACATCGCGCGGGAGCGCGCGGTGTTGATCCGCTCGCGGGTTTGGGGAGTCATCCAGGCTTCGAGGGAGGCAGCCGACAGGCGTTCGCGGACGCTGGGGCAATCGAGGACGCAATCGGGCGGCAGGCCGAACCTCGCCTTGTACTCATCCGAGCGGAGGTCATGGGCGCTGGAGAGGTGGAAGCCCAGCCTCTTGTAGCTCTTGGCGCAAAGCAGACAGGTGATCCGGTCGCCGCCGAGGTAGTGGGCGACATCTACGGGCGACGCGAAAGGACGCTGGGCGCCGCCAAGGCCGGACGTTGCCTGCGCGCCGCGCGATTGGAACCGATCCTTCACCTTAGCCGGGGCTCCGTCGAGATGGGTTTGCTCACCTAGGGAAGCACCTGCATCGCGGTGATCGGGTGGATTTCCCAGACGGTCTTGCACCAGTCCGCCGGATTGTTCGGAGCGGAGTTGACCGCCTCGCCGACGTGGCTGGTGTCGAACAACAGCCAGCCGCGGAACTTCACCCGGTGGCCACCAAGGTCGCCTGGAGCGTCTCCGTCCGCCAGTCGATCCCCTGCTTCTGCATCGCTTCCCGCCATATCGGCGTCAGCTCGGCGATCAAGGTCTGATTGTCCGCCGCGCCGGGGTCGATCCCCACCGTGATATGCGTGTCGGTGTAGAGCGTGGTCAGATTGCCGCAGTTGGCGGTTTCCGGGTGGCCGCCCTGCTCGACCTTGGTGACGTAGCCCACGATCTCCGCGCCCTGCCCTTGATCGAACCGCCCGGTATCGTCGCCGTCCGCCAGCATCGCCGGCAACGTCGCGGCCGGATTGATCTGGGCGTCCGTCGGCCCTGTGGCGCGGTTCTTCAGAGCGTTCAGCGCTTGGCCCGCTGGGCTCGTGGCCGTGCCGATGGCAGGGCATTGGTCGGGCGGAACGTCAGCGCGGGCGAGATCGTGGGCGGGCGCCGGCGAAGGGTTTGGCGCGCAAGCCGCCAAGGCAAGCGCCGTGACTACCCCGGCAAACCCAGGCGCCCTCCGGCCCATGGTCGATCTCCGGCGGTCAGGTCGGCGGCTTGTGGCATTCCTTGGAGACGGCGATGCACGAATTGCCGCAGAGCTTGCCCTTGACGCAACGCGGGGTTGTCTTGCTGGCCATAGGCGCGGGTGTCGTCTTCGCGGTGGCCGCTGGCGCTGTAGCCGCCGCCGGACACCTGACAAATTTCCCGGTGGCTGGGTCCTTACAATTCTTGGCGTTGGCGGCCGAACCGAAGGCCAGGGCCGCGACGGCCACCAGAATCAGAGTGCGCATCTGTTGTTCCTCCCCAGTGGGTCTAGCCACCCTCGCGCACCCCGTGGCGCCCGGCAAGAGACACGTGACACTTTGGGCAGGCTTTGCATCGCGTCGCTATTCCATCGATCGATCCACCGGGCTCTCCCGCGCCCTTAGAGCGATTGCAAAACGCAAACTTTCGCTTGACCTCTCGCCGACGAGAGGCTATGTTCCCCTTTCATTCCAATACAGCCTTCTCCCTCATAAATGCTCCAATGACGATTTTGGGGGGAGAAGCGGGGGGTTGCGATCCAAGTTTGCAGATTGAGGTGCTCCGATGACCAACCGCAACCCGCTGTCAACGACAGAGTGCCCGACGTCCCTCACGGTGAAGATCGGCAAGTGGTTCGAGGCTCGGGCCACGGGATGGGGCGTGGCGGCCATCCCGGTGCTTTTGCTTCTCGCCGCCGCGATGGCGGCATCGCACCTGGTGCTGAAATAGGCCGATGCGAGTCAGGCCGCGGGGGCGGTCTTCGGCTTTCGCGCGGTTCTTGCCTTGCGCGGCGTCTTTGCGGCCGCCGGTTTTGAAACCGAGGCGCGGGCCTTGGAGGTCTTGGTTGGGGCTTTGGCGGGTTGCCGGGCCGGTTTCTTGCCCAGGCCGATGGATTTCGCCAACGCGGAGCGAGCGGCGGCGTAGTCTGGCGCCACCATGGGATGATCTCGTTTGAGGCCCCACTTGGCGAGGTAAGCGGATGGCGTGAGGCCGTGCGCGGTGCTCAGGTGACGCTTGATGGATTTGAACCGCTTGCCGCACTCGGCGCAGAGGATCGCCCCGGTGGTCACCAAGCGGCGAAGATTGGCCGCCGGCTCCTGGGGC
>JALYTR010000192.1 GCA_030854165.1 Pseudomonadota bacterium
GGCCGGTGGTCGGTCCCGCCGCCCCCTCGCCACCTTGGCCGCCGGCGACGACTCCCCAGTTGGTCGCCTCGCCTGTGAACCCGCCAATGCCAGTCCCACCGATTCCACCGCCGCCCCCGGCATTCCCATCCGCCGGCGCGCCGCCGCCGCCGCCCGCTCCGCCCGCGACCGTTCCAAAGTTAGTGAGGGACCCGCTGAGATCGATGCCGTCTCCGCCATCCCCGCCGGCTCCGCCGACGAACTGGGACGCTCCGCCGGCGCCGCGGGCGCCGCCGCTAACGGCGCCGCGATTGACCATCACCGTCGAGACTCCGATCTGAGAGCCGTCGAGGACTCCGGCGCCCCCGACGCCACCCACGCCGGCATGACCCTGGCCGACGCAGGAACCTCCCTGCCCACCCATTCCGCCGGCGATCGCGCCGGTGTTGGTGACCTGGCCCCCGGAGATCAGCCAAACGCCAAATCCACCCGTCCCGCCAAGGCCGCCATAGTAGATGCCGGAGTCCCCCCCGGCGCCGCCGGCGCCGCCGAGTATGGAACCTCGATTGCCAAGCGATTCTGAACCGATGGCCAGGACGGCCCCGCCACCGCGACCGCCTCGACCGCCAGAGTAGCCGCCGGCCGCGCCCGCGCCGCCGCTGATGAGCCCGGTGTTGGAAAGCGCTCCGCCGAGGTTGGCGACTTGTATCCCAACGCCGCCGGGACCGCCTATCCCGCCTATCCCTCTGTCCAGATCGGTCGCCCCGCCGCCGCCACCGGCGCCGCCGAGGACGACCCCGTGGTTGATAACTGTGAGTCCTTCGGATGCGTAAATGCCCCCGCCCCCCGCCCCCCGCGCCGCCGCCGCCGCCGACGGAGTAGCCGAAATGGCCTTCGCCACCGGCCCCGCCAACGATCGTGCCCTGGTTGTTTTTGACTGTCCCTTCCTGCTCAAATCCCACCCCCGTTCCGCCCCCGCCGCCGCCCGCGCCGGCGCTCGCGCTCGTTCCGTAGCCTCCCGCCCCGCCTTGGCCGCCGGTGATCAACCCGCCGTTGGCGACCGTGCCGAAATAGGCTTGAACCGACACCCCCTCCCCGCCGAAACCACCGTTGCCGCCGTAGCCGCCGCCATTGACCACGTCGCGGCCCGCTCCGCCCGCGCCGCCGGCGATCGCCCCGTGGTTGATGACATTGACGGCGGCGAAGACGTCGATGAGCCGAAGGAGGACCCCGTCGCCGCCAGGGTAGCCATAGCCGAAAGGAGAGCCGCCGGTCGGCCCCGCGGCCCCCGCCACACTGAGGAAATTAATCACCTCCCCGCCGGCCAGGAGCGTGATGCCGCTGTTGGCTCCGTTTCCGCCGGAACCCGCCGCCTCGATATAGCCGGAATTGGAGACGGTCGCCGCCGAGCTGGCGATCACGCCATAGCCGCCGATCGACGCGGATCCCGCGATGTCGAGCATCAAATAGCTGGGCCGCAGTGAATAGCCCGCGCCGTAGCTCCCGTATAAAACCCTGGTCGTCATCGCTCATCCCCCAATGCTCGAGATTTGCCGCAACGCGTAGGCCACAAGTCGCATATGCATCTTGGGTCGCGGCGAACGCAACGGTGATTGGTGAGCCCGCCGCTCGGGCTCCCCGTCGGATCGGCGTCCTCGATCACGGCGCTGTTTACTCCCAGTGAAAACTCAGGGAGATCGTGATCCAGAGCTCCCGCGACAGGCAATCAACTCAACCCGAGCAGAGCCCTCGCCTACCGTCGGTCCTCCGCGTCGCGCCATGTGCGGACATTGGCTTGCGTGCGGAATGGGGACATAGAACCGACCTGATCGGAGGCGGCCCCAATCGATGGACGCGAGCGCGGGTGAAATCATAGAGCGTCTCGGGCTGCGGCGGCATCCGGAGGGTGGTTGGTACCGAGAGACTTGGCGCGCGCCAGGACGGTATTCGAGCCACGACGGGGCGCGCGGCGCGGGGACGGCGATCCACTTCCTGCTGGAGCCAAGCCAACGTTCTCATTGGCATCGCATCGACGCGACGGAGATCTGGCTTTATCAGGCCGGCGGCGCCCTGACGCTGCGCACGGCGGAGGGCTCGGAAGTTTTCGCGCTCAGGCTCGGGCCGGACATTCTGGGGGGCGATCGTCTTCAGGCCATCGTCCTGCCCGGCCAGTGGCAGGCGGCCGAGGCGGGCGCCGCGTGGGTGCTGGTCGCGTGCGTGGTGGCGCCTGCCTTCGAATTTTCACGCTTTGAACTCGCGCCTCCAGGGTGGGAGCCGAACGGCGCGCCATCGGGGAGTGCGTGAAGGCCGGAGCGAGCCAGGAGCGGACAGTGGCGCCACTCCGTAAGCGCAACGTTGGCGCCGGCGCGTGCCGACGGTCAATATTCCGCGGGCGCCAGGATTGAGTTCAGAACTTGAACATGCCCGTCAGATCGCCGATCGCGGGGCTGTTCGTAGGAAAATACGCGGCCGACGCCGAGGAGGTTGGGTTCGGCAGGTTGTCGCGGCTGCGCGAGGATAGGGGGCCGAGCCCCCAATTGCGCTCGATGAATTTCAGGATCGAGGCATGATCGGAGTAGGTGTGATCCACGTGACCGGGTTTTGCAAACGGGGAAACAACGATCATGACGGTGCGGGGGCCGTCGCCGAAGAAGTCGATCGGCTGAATATATCCCGAGTCATAGTAGCCGCCCGACTCGTCGAATGTGATCAGAATAGCGGTGTCGGCCCAGACCGCCGGATTGGATCGAACGGTCTCGACCACCTTCTGGACGAGGCCCTCGAACAGCGGCGGCGTCGACATTCCCGGGTGGCTGTCGGTCAGATCGTCGGGTTTGACGAAGGAGACCGATGGGAGGGACCCGGCGCGCACGTCGTCGAAGAACGGCTTTAGGCCGGTCAGATTGTTCTTGAGATTCGTCGTCATGATCGAGCGGGAGTATTGAAAGGCGTTGCAGATCGCACAGTAGAGCTGGTTCGCAAGCGGCTTCTCGGCCGCCTGTTGGAATCCTTCGCCGTAATACGTCCACGAAATCCCCTTCGCGGAAAGCGCGTCCCCGACGGTCGGGATCGTCTGCGGGCCGAGAGCGAAGGCCGGTCCAGCGGGAAATTCGCTGCCTTTCTGGACGGGGCCCCCGGTGTGACTGTAGCTCGGATATTCGTTATCCACCTGGTAATAATGACCCGCGGCGCAGTTTCCACCGTTGAACGGCTTGTATGGAAGCGAGGCGAGATAGGCGTTGATGGCCGCGACGCCGGGTTGATTTGCATCGGAGCAGTTCACCAGGCCGCCCGTGCTCGTGTTTCCGAGATCGTCCTTTCCCGGGCTGTCGTTGGTATAGAAATTGTTGCTGCCGGCTCTCGGGTCCGGATTCTCGATCAGCTCGGAAGGGGGCGTAATCGCGTTCCCGTTTCCGTCCGTCGCGTAGTACACGTCGCCCGTGAGAAGCGCCTGCGAGTCGGGCCCGGTGCCTCCCATGAGCGGCTGATGGTAGTTGTCGTTGATCGAATAGTCGTCGGCGAGGGAGCGCAGATATTTATACTCACCGGCCTGCATGTTGTAGAAGCCCATGGCGAGCCCGCCCTGGAACGTGCCCTCGTCGTCGGTCGGCGGTTGGCCATCCGCGGTGATCTGCCAGCCCACGGTGGTCGCAACCCAAGGGTAGAGATCGTGCGTGCATCCGCTCGGGTTGTTCTGAGCCATGCTCGCGGAACTGCAATCATTCTGCTGCCACATCTGGAAGAAGCGATGCACCGGGTCGCCGGTGTCGTCGTAGAACCGCGTGGGCGTGATCGCCAACTTGAAATAGGGCTCCCCGCAGGCGTTCAGCTTCGAGGCGCCGACCAGCGCGTAGGGACCGTTCGGCAGGTTCGACGGGTAGCGGCAGTCGGGCGCCGGAAAAGTGGGCGGCTGGTAGAACGATTTCTGGCCGGTGCCGCCGACCCAGAGGAGATATTGCTGGTCGAGGTACAGGGCGATGTCGGAGCAGAAACTACGGTGGGCCGGATTGCCGCCCGTGATGATCTGGAGCAGCGAATACTCGCATAGCGAGACGGGCAGGGCGCCCAGCCCGGTGCTCGGTTGCGGGAGGAAGGGAAACGAAACGGTCTGGCCGGGGCTGAGCTGGAACACCGTCGAATCTATCGCCCGATGTTGCAGCGCCTCGACCGCCATGGGCCCGGGGTTGCCGTCCTTGTCCACGATCCCTTGCGAGAGGAGGTTCCAGATCCTTTGCTTCGGGTTCGGCGGAACGTAGGTCGCGAACACGTTGTCGAAGCTGCGGTTCTCCCCGATCACGACGATCAGATGTTTGATCGGCGTGGCCGTCGCGGTCCGCTCGGGAGATGCGATCGAAGAGGCGGCATGGGCGCCGGCGCTCCACGCGCCGAACGATAGCGCCAACGCCGCGGAGCACGCAACCGACGCCTTGCTCGTCATATCCAACCCCCCAGCTCGCCGCGCAGCTGCAGCCCGTAGACGACGCGGCACGAAGACGGCGTTCAGAGCGACCGCCTGAGCCGGAACGAGCCTGCGCCGCGGCCGTCCTGGCTGTCAAGACGCTGTCCGGGATCAGCCCCGCAGGATGAGCCGAAACCACCAGCCCATCCTGCATCGCGCCGCGACGGCTTCCCTCATGTCACCCCTCGACAAGGAAAGTGTTCCAGCGAACCTACGCCGCGGCGGACAGCCAACTTCGGAGGCGGACAAAGGGATGTTCCACGTTCCACCCACCTCGGCGGCTATCGACGGCGGCTTCCCCGGCTGTTCGGCGCCACTAGCTGCCATTCGCGTGCCGCCCGGAACTGGACGTTCGCCGCCGGAGGCAAAACGCGAAGATCGACCCGATGTTGACACTGGCGTCCCTGTCCGGTCGATGTTGTGGCGTCAGGCCGCCGTCCGACTAGAGCTATCGCGCGTGCGACGGGATTGGCGGTGTGCTAGAATAGATTCCGCGCCGCCGACGAGCGGCGTTCACCTGAAGGGGGTTATGCTCATGAACAAGCTCACCGGCCCGCTTATTGCCGTTGTCGTCTCGGCCGCTTCTCTCATACCGTTCGCCGCGATGGCGGCGCAGAAAGACGACGCTCAAATTCGGAGCTTGGAGGCCCGCTTCGCCAAGGCTGTCGCCGCCAAGGACATCGACGCGGTCATGAAGGTCTATTCGCCTCACGTCTTCGTTTTCGACGTTGTTCCGCCTCGACAATATGTGGGCGCGGCGGCCTATCGCGAGGACTGGAAGGCCGTATT
>JALYTR010000193.1 GCA_030854165.1 Pseudomonadota bacterium
GCCCAGCCCACCCCCGCCGCCTTCCCCACCGGACCGGCCTATGCACCTCCCGGCGGCGCCGTCCAGCCGGTGGTCGGCTGGCGCGACTTCTTCTCCGATCCGAAGCTGAAGACGGTGATCGATGAGGCCCTGGCCAACAACCGCGACCTGCGCATCGCCATGGCCGACGTCGCCGCGGCGCGGGCGCAATATCAAATCCAGCGGTCCAATCTCTATCCCCATCTCAATGCCCAGGCGGGCGCCACATTCGGCCAGTTTCCTTCCGGCAGCACCTTCGGCGGCGGCGGCGGAGGCACATCGCGCGGCGCCTCCCCGTTCACCGAACATCAATACAATGTCGGCCTAGGCGTCAGCGCCTTCGAGCTCGACCTGTTCGGCAAACTGCGCAACCTGTCTCGGGCCGCGCAGGATCAGTATTTCGCCACCCGAGAGGCCCGTGACCTGGCCCAGATCATCCTGATCGACGAGGTCGCCGGCGACTACATCACTCTGGCTTCCGACCGTTCCCTGCTCGAGATCGCCGAGGATACGGTGATCAACGGGGGCAAGACCCTGGATCTCACCCGCGCCCGCTTCGGCGGCGGCATCGCCTCCCAGCTCGACGTGAGCCAGGCCCAGACCATCGTTGAACAGGCCCGCTTCGACGTGGCGCGCCTGACCACCCAGGTCGCCCAGGACCGAAACGCTCTCGAACTGCTGGTCGGCGCGCCGGTGACCGACGACCTTCTGCCGACCAGAATCGGCGTCCCGGTGGTGGTGCTCTCGCGCCTGCCGGCCGGCCTTTCCTCGGCGGTGCTCCTGCGCCGCCCCGATGTCCTGCAGGCCGAGGATCAACTCCGGGGCGCGAACGCCAACATCGGCGCCGCCCGGGCCGCCTTCTTCCCGGCCATTTCGCTCACCGGCTCCGGCGGCCTGACCAGCACCGCCCTTTCCACCCTGTTCCGCGGGGCCGCCGCCACCTGGACCTTCGCCCCGTCCATCACCCAGCCGATCTTCGACTTCGGCGCCAACCGCGGCAATCTCAACCTCGCCAAGGCCCAGCGCGACCTCGCCGTGGCGACTTATGAGAAGGCCGTCCAGACCGCGTTCCGCGAAGTCGCCGACGCCCTGGCCCAGCGCGGCACGATCGACACGCAACTGGCCGCCCAGCGCGCCCTTGTCGCCGCCGCCCAGGACTCCCTCACCCTCGCCAACGCCCGCTACCAGGCCGGCGCCGACACCTACCTCAACGCCCTGATCGCCCAGCGCACCTACTACGCGGCCCAACAGACATTGGTGACGACGGAACTGACGCAGGCGACCAATCTGGTGACCCTCTACACGGCGCTGGGAGGAGGGCTGGACACGGCGCCTGGGGCCGGACGCCCATAACCTTTCGAACATTTCGGGGTGACGGTCGTTCGCGATCAAAAATCGCACCGTGGCTGACAAAGGAGACATCCGGATGAAGATCACCCTCAATGGCGCCCTGGTTGCCTACGCGGTTGCATTGAGCACGTTGCTGGCCGGAATGCTGGCGGCCCGTGCGGTCGGTGGCCCTACCGAGACGGCGTTCGACACCATCGACGTCCATCGGATCAATCTTCGCGAGCCGGACGGGACGGTTCGCCTGGTGATTTCGGACAAGGCCCGTTTCCCGGGCATCATCGTCAGGGGTAAGGAAACACCGCATGCGTCACGCCGCGACTCCGCGGGGATGCTCTTTTTCAACGACGAGGGCACGGAGAATGGCGGCCTGATCTTCGGCGGCCTCGAGACGAACGGGATCGCGCGGGCATTCGGACATCTCAGTTTCGACCAGTACGAGCAGGACCAGGTGGTAAACCTGGAACAATCCGAGGAGGGTGGCGAGCGGCGCGCGGGGCTGAGCATCAGCGATCGGCCGGACAAGCCGCTCGACTACGCGGCTCTCTCCCACCTCGATGCGGCGCCCGAGGGGCCAGCCAAGCAGGCGTGGATCGGACGGCTCGAGGCGGCTGGTGAATTTGGCCGACCGCGCCTGTTCATCGGTAAGAGCGACAACAACTCGGAGCTGAGCCTCCGCGACGGCCAGGGCCGCAAGCGGTTGATGCTGGAGGTGACGGCCGCCGGGGTCGCGACGATTCAATTCCTGGATGAGGGCGGCAGGGTAGTCCGCACGGTGACGCCACGGGGCTGACGCGGGCGATTTTCCGAGCTCCCTACCGATCCACCTTGGTCGAGAGCACCACCGAGCTGGTGGTCCGCTCAACGCCGTCCAGAGCGCCCAGGGCGTCGATCAGGGCGTCCATCTCGGCCGCCGAGGGGGTGACGACCTCGGCGATGAGGTCGAAGGGGCCGCTCACCGATCGCAGCAGGCGAACGGCGGGAAGGCGGCGGATGGCGCCGACCACGGCGGGGGCGGACTTGGGGGTGACGGTCATCATCACATAGGCATGGATCTGGCCGCGCTCGTGGGCCTCGGAGAGGCGCACGGTGTAGCCGGCGATCACGCCCGAGCGTTCCAGCCGCTCCAGGCGGCTCTGCACCGTTGTGCGCGAGAGGCTCAGGTTCCGGGCGAGCTTGGCGGCGGGGGCGCGGGCGTCTTCGCGCAGGGCCGCGATCAGGCGGCGATCGAGTTCGTCCATGTGCGCGTTTCCATCGTCGATCCGCCGCAATTACATCGGCGTTTCGTCGGGTTGGCAATATGAATCGACGGGGCGAACCTTCATTCTCCCTCCAAGCCATTCCCAGGGAGAGAGAACCATGAAGGACGTCGTCGTCATCGGCGCGGGCCATATCGGCTCGACCATCGCCCACCTGCTCAGCGAGAGCGGCGACTACCGGGTCATCGTGGCCGACCGCAGCGCCGAACAACTGGCCGAGCTCGGCGCCCATCCGCGCGTCGAGCACAAGGTGCTGGATGTCACCGACGCCGCCGCCCTCACCGATCTTCTGACCCGCAAGTTCGCCGTTCTCTCCGCCGCGCCCTATCATCTGACCTACAAGGTGGCCGAGGCCGCCAAAGCCGCCGGCGCCCACTATCTTGACCTCACCGAGGACGTCGCCTCGACCCGCAAGGTGAAGGCCCTGGCCCAGGGCGCCCAGACCGCCTTCATCCCCCAGTGCGGCCTCGCCCCCGGCTTCATCTCCATCGTGGCGGCCGATCTCGCCCAGCATTTCGATACGCTGCACGACGTGCGCCTGCGGGTCGGCGCCCTGCCGAAGTATCCGTCCAACGCGCTCAACTACAATCTCACCTGGTCCACCGACGGGGTGATCAACGAATATTGCGAACCGTGCGAGGCCATCGTCGACGGCCTGCCGCGCCAGACCCGCGCCCTGGAGGAATGCGAAGCCTTCGCCCTCGACGGCGTGGCCTATGAGGCCTTCAACACCTCCGGCGGCCTGGGCACTCTCGCCGAGACCCTGGAAGGCAAGGTGCGCAACCTCAACTACCGAACCATCCGCTATCCGGGCCACGCGGCGATCATGAAGGCGCTTCTGAACGACCTTCGCCTGCGCGACCGGCGCGATCTTCTGAAGGACATTCTCGAGCAGTCCGTCCCGGCCACGATGCAGGACGTGGTCATCGTTTTCGTCACTGTCTCGGGCCTCAAGAACGGCCATCTGGTGCAGGAGACCTACGCCAACAAGATCTACGCCCGCGAAATGGGCGGGGTCATGGTCAGCGGCATCCAGATCACCACCGCCTCGGCGATCTGCGCGGTGCTCGACATGCTGTCGTCGGGACGCCTCGCGGCCAAGGGCTTCGTGCGCCAGGAAGAGATCGGCCTTGGCGAATTCCTCGCCAACCGCTTCGGGTCGGCCTACGCCTCGCCCGAGACCGCGTCTCTCGCCGAAGCAGCCGCCAAACCCAAGCTGGCGGCCATCGCGTGAGCGCCCTCTTCGCCACCCCCATCGCCGAGGAGACCGCCGCCCTCCTGAAGCGCCTGGGCGTTCCGGCGCGCGCCTTCGAAGGCGGCGGACGCGTAGTCACCTCGCCGATCACCGGCGAGACCATCGCCAAGGTCCACGACCGCTCGGCGGAAGAAACCCGCGCGGCCATCGATGCTGCGCACGAGGCCTTTCTCGCCTGGCGCAAGGTCCCGGCCCCGCGCCGGGGCGAACTGGTCCGGCTGCTTGGCGAAGAACTGCGCGGCGCCAAGGATGATCTGGGAATGCTGGTCACGATCGAGGCGGGCAAGACTCTCTCCGAAGGCCTGGGCGAGGTTCAGGAGATGATCGACATCTGCGACTACGCGGTCGGCCTCTCGCGGCAGATCTTCGGCCTGACCATCGCCACCGAACGGCCTGACCATCGGATGATGGAGACCTGGCATCCCCTGGGCGTGGTCGGGGTCATATCGGCCTTCAACTTCCCCGTCGCCGTATGGTGCTGGAACGCCGCGCTGGCCCTGGTCTGCGGCGACGCCGTGGTCTGGAAGCCGTCGGAAAAGACCCCCCTCACCGCCCTGGCCGTCCAGGCCCTGTTCGAGCGGGCCGCGGCCAGGTTCGGCGACGCGCCGGCGCACCTCTCCACCGTCCTGATCGGCGACCGCGCGGTCGGCGAGGCGCTGGTCGCCGCGCCCAAAGTCGCCCTGGTCTCGGCCACCGGCTCGACCGCCATGGGACGCGCCGTGGGTCCGGTCCTGGCGGCGCGCTTCGCCAGAGCCCTTCTGGAACTCGGCGGCAACAACGCCGCCATCGTCGCCCCCTCCGCCGACCTAAATCTGACCCTGCGCGGGGTCGCTTTCGCGGCCATGGGAACGGCCGGCCAGCGCTGCACCAGCCTTCGCCGACTTTTCGTGCACGAGGGTATTTACGAAACCTTCGTCGAGCGCCTGAAGAGCGCCTACGCCTCGGTGAGCGTCGGCGATCCGCGCCACGCCGACACCCTGGTCGGACCGCTGATCGACAAGGCCGCCTTCGAGGGCATGGACCGCGCCCTCACCGACGCCCGCGCCCAGGGCGGCAAGGTCACCGGCGGCGCGCGCGCCGAGGTTGCGAGTGACGGATTCTACGTCCATCCCGCCCTGGTCGAGATGGCCTCCCAGAGCGATGTGGTGCGCCGCGAAACCTTCGCCCCCATCCTCTACGTCATGGCCTACCGCGATTTCGATGAGGCCATCGCCCTCAACAACGATGTCGCCCAGGGCCTCTCCTCATCGATCTTCACGAGCGATATGCGCGAGGCCGAGCGGTTCGTCAGCGCCGTCGGCTCCGACTGCGGCATCGCCAA
>JALYTR010000194.1 GCA_030854165.1 Pseudomonadota bacterium
ACCAGCACCTGATCGCCGCCATCCTCGCCCTGGCCGAAGCTGGCCGCCGATCCGGCCTTGATGTTGCCGGCGACGATCCGGGTGGCGCGCAGGTCGGCCGGGGCGATGCCGCGCACCACCGCCCCGGCGGCCGATGATGGCCCCTGCACCAGCGCCTGAGACTCGACGACCGGCAAAGCCTGGATGACTCCGGGCACGGCGCGGATGCGCGCCACCATGGCCGCCCGGCCGCTGGTGTCCATGGCCCCGCCGACCACAAAGGCGTGCCCGTTGAAGCCGAGGATCTTCTGGGTGAGTTCGGTGCGGAAGCCATTCATGATCGACATGGTGATGATCAACGCGGCGACGGCCAGGGCGATGGCCGTGAACGAAATCACCGAAATCAGCGCCACCCCGCCGTGCGATCGCTTGGTGAGCAGGTAGCGGATCGCCAAGGTTCGCTCCCAGGCGCTGAACGGGCGGGCGGGTATCATGAAGCGGGCTCGGTCACTCGCAAATCGCCCGCAGCGCATCATCCAGCGGCAAGGTCCGCCGCTCGCCGCTCGCCCGGCGCTTCAACTCCACCACCCCCTCGGCCACGCCGCGCGGACCGACGACGAGCTGCCAAGGCAGGCCGATGAGGTCCATGGTGGCGAACTTGCCGCCGGGCCGCTCATCGGTGTCGTCGAGAAGCGGCTCCTTGCCGGCGGCGATGAGCGCCGCGTAGGCCGCCTCGCAGGCGGCATCGACGGACGCGTCCCCAACCCTCAAGTTGACGACGCCAACCCCGAAAGGCGCCACGGCGTCGGGCCAAATTATGCCGGCCTCGTCGTGGCTGGCCTCGATGATCGCCCCCACCAGGCGCGAGACGCCGACCCCGTAGCTGCCCATCTGGACTGGCGTCTCCACCCCGTCCGGTCCCTGCACCGTCGCCTTCATGGGCCTGGAATATTTGTCTCCGAAAAAGAAGGTCTGGCCGACCTCGATTCCCCGCGCCGTCATCCGATCAGCGGACGGCGTTTCGCGCTCATAGCGGGCGGGGTCGTGAACGTCCTCGGTGGCGGCGTAGAGGCGCGTCCAGTCATCGACGATGGCGGTGAGATCGCCGCGATAGTCCACGTTCTCGCCAGGAACCGGAAGGTCCAACATCCGCCGATCCAGAAACACCGCCGATTCGCCGGTTTCGGCCAGAACGATGAACTCGTGGCTGAGGTCGCCGCCGATGGGACCGCTCTCGGCCTTCATGGGAATGGCTTTAAGGCCCATGCGGGCGAAACAGCGCAGGTAGGCGACGAACATCTGGTTGTAGGAAGCCCGTCCCGCCGCCTCGTCCAAATCGAACGAATAGGCGTCCTTCATCAGGAATTCCCGTCCCCGCATGACCCCGAACCTGGGCCGCAACTCGTCTCGGAACTTCCACTGGATGTGGTAGAGATTCTTGGGCAACGCCTTGTAGGAATGGACATAGGCGCGAAAAATCTCGGTGATCATCTCCTCGTTGGTGGGTCCGAAGAGAAGCTCACGCTGGTGACGGTCGGTGATGCGCAGCATCTCGGCGCCATAGTCCTCGTAGCGGCCGCTCTCGCGCCACAGATCAGCCAGTTGCAGGGTGGGCATGAGCAGCTCGACGGCGCCGGCGCGATCCATCTCCTCGCGCACGATCGCCTCGACCTTCCTCAGCACCCGATGGCCGAGCGGCAGCCAGGCGTAGATGCCCGCCGCCTCCTGGCGCAGCATGCCGGCGCGCAGCATCAGCCGGTGCGAGGCGATCTGCGCCTCGGCGGGCGTTTGCTTCAGGACAGGCAGGAAATAGCGCGACAGGCGCATGGATGGACTTTCACGAAGACGAAGGTGGGATAACCGCCCAAGTTGCCAATTGGCAACTCGTCAGTGCGGGCCGGGGAAGCTCGGCAATTTCACCAGATGGAAGTGCAATGTGAGCCACAATAGGGCGAAGAGGATCGCCGCGACCCAGGTGGTGGTGATGAACTTGCGCTTCAGCTTGGGTTCCACCGGCGAAGCCGGATCGCCGCCGCCGGGCACCGGTACGCCCGCCTCGGCGTGGCTTTTCACGCCCAGCGGCAGGATGGCGAACAGGGCCGTCCACCAGATAGTGAGATAGATGGCGATGCCGGTTTCTATGTTCATGTCAGTGCGCCGGCGGTTCCATCAACTCGACGAGCACCCCGCCCATGTCCTTGGGGTGGATAAAGATTACCGGCACGCCGTGCGCCCCGATGCGCGGCTCGCCAGTCCCCAGCACGGTCGCGCCCTTGGCGCGCATGTCGTCGCGAGCGGCGACAATGTTTTCGACCTCGAAGCAGACGTGATGCTGGCCGCCACGCGGGTTCTTGGCCAGAAAGCCATGGATGGGGGAGCCTTCGCCGTAAGGCTCGATCAGTTCGATCTGAGCGTTCGGCAAATTGACGAACGACACCCACACACCCTGCTGGGGCAAGGCGCGCCTTTCGGTGATGTCGGCAACGCCCAGCACGTCCCGGTAGAGCTTCCACGATTCCTCGATGGAAGGCGTCACGACGCCGACGTGATTGAGTTTGCCGATCATGGCGGTCGGCGTAACACCCTTAGCCGAACGGGAAAAGGACGCCGAGGATCGCCGGTCAAGATCGGTCGTTCTCAAACCCGCAACACCGTCGTCTCCACCACCGGCCGTCGCTTCCATATGCGAAACGCGGCCTTCTTGACGGTGCGCGAGAGGGCGCTCTCGACGGCGCGGTCGTCGTCGCGTTCGTCGGCGGAGAGGCGTTTCAACGCGCCGCGCGCCTCGTCGGCCAGATCGCTCATCGCCTCCTCCAGGGGGTAGTCTTCGTCGCCTGGAAGGCCGAGGGAGCGGACCAGGGGTCCCGAGGCCACGCCGTTCCGTCCGTCCAGGGCGACACTGACGGTGAGGACGCCATTGAAGGCGGCGTGGCGGCGTTCGCGAAGGGCGTCGCCGTTTTCGGGGGTGACGACGCCGGCATCAACATAGAGCCGGCCGGCCGGAACCTCGTCGATGATCTGGGCCGGGCCGGGGGCGAGGCGAACCATGTCCCCGTTGCGCGGGGCGATTGTCTGGGGGACCTGCAGGTCGCGGGCCAGGGCGGCGTGTTCGAGCAGATGGCGCCGCTCGCCGTGGGTCGGGACGGCGATCCGCGGCCGCGCCCACTGGTACATCTGTTTCAGCTCGTCGCGGCACGGGTGGCCGGAGACGTGGATGCCCGGATGGTCACGCTCGGTGTAGAGGCGCACGCCACGGTCGGCGAGCTTGTTCTGCAGATTGCCGATGGCGATCTCGTTGCCCGGAATGATCCGCGAGGAGAACACGCAGGCGTCGCCCTGCCCCAGATTGACATGCGGGTGGTTGCCCTCGGCGATGCGGGAAAGGGCGGCGCGCGGCTCGCCCTGGCTGCCGGTGCACAGGTAGAGCACCTTGGTCTTGGGCAGATGGCGCGCCTCGGAATCGGAGAGGAAGGGGGCGATATCGGCCAGCAGGCCCACCGAGCGGGCAGCCTGCGACATGCGGATCATCGAGCGGCCCACCAGGCACACCCGCCGGCCGTTCGCCTCGGCGGCGCGGATGATGGTGTCCATGCGCGCCACGTTGGAGGCGAAACAGGCCGCCGCCACGCCGCCCTTGAGATCGCCGATCAAGGCGCTCACCGTGGCGCGCACCGTAGCCTCCGATCCCGCCTCGCCGTCCACGAAGACGTTGGTGGAATCGCAGACCATGGCCAGGATCCCCTCGTCGCCCAGGCGGCGGATGGTGCCTTCGTCGGTGGGCTGGCCGGTCAGGGGATCGGGGTCGATCTTCCAGTCACCGGTGTGCAGGATCGTCCCCAGCGACGTCCTTATCGCCAAGCCGTTCGGCTCGGGAATGGAATGGGTGAGAGTGATCAGGGTCAGTTCGAAGGGACCGAGCCTGATCGTTCCGTCTAGGGGAACCTCGGTGATCGGCGCTTCGCCCAGGAGGCCCGCTTCGCGCAGCTTCTCGCGCAGGAGGAAGGCGGTGAACGGGGTGGCGTAGAGGGGGGCCTTGATTCGCGGCCACAGCCAAGCCACGGCGCCGATGTGATCTTCGTGAGCGTGGGTGAGGACGATGCCCAAAATGTCCCTGGCGTGTTCCTCGATGAAGGTGGGGTCGGGAAGGATGATCTCGACGCCGGGCGTGGTCTGATCGCCGAAGGTCACGCCCAAATCGACCACGATCCATTGCCGCGCATGCGGCGGACCGTAGCCGTAGAGATTGAAGTTCATGCCGATTTCGTTCGAACCGCCGAGCGGCAGGAACACCAGTTCGTCGTGCGAGGATTTGGTCATCGTCCGCCGAAATGGGGATTGCGCCGGACGATTTCGAGCAGGCCCAGAATGGTCAGGTCGTGGTCGAAGTGGTCGATCGCCGCCGTGGCGTGTTCGAACAGCGAGGCGACGCCGCCGGTGCCGACCACCGTCAAGGGCGCCCCGTATTCGGCCCTCATGCGGGCGATCAGGCCTTCGATCAGCGAGACATAGCCCCAATATACGCCCGATTGCATGGCTTCGACGGTATCCTTGCCGATGGCGTGGGCGGGCCTCTGGATCGCCACGCGCGGCAGGCGCGCGGCGGCGGTGTGCAGGGCCTGCATGGACAGGTTGATGCCCGGCGCGATGGCCCCTCCCTCGAAGGCGCCGTCGGCGGCGACCACGTCAAAGGTGGTGGCCGTGCCGGAGTCCACCACGAGAAGGGCGCCGGCGTAGGCAACATGCGCGCCGATGGCGTTGACCAGCCGGTCGGCGCCGGCCTCGGAGGGTTTGGCGATTCGAATCTCGACCCCCAAATCGACATTCTCGCCGACCACCATGGGTTCGACCTTGAGATAGCGCCGCGCCAGATTGCGCAGGTTGAAGATCGACTGCGGCACCACGCTGGAGACGATACAGCCATCCACCGCGGCCATTGACAGGTCCGCCATGCCCAGAAGCTGCGCTAGCCAGACGGCGTATTCGTCGGCGGTGCGCGAGGCGTCGGTGGCGGCGCGCCACTGGGCGATCCAGCGCTCGCCGTCGTGGACGGCGAACAGCGTATTGGTGTTGCCCTGCTCGATGGCCAGCAGCATCAGGCCTCTCCGAAGAAAACATCGCCGGCGGTGATCCGCCGCACCTCGCCCGCCGCCGTTCTAAGCCTGAGC
>JALYTR010000195.1 GCA_030854165.1 Pseudomonadota bacterium
GGTGAAACGAGCGCCTGGAATCTCGTCGATGAGGGTCTTGATCAGGCCCGAGGAAAGGACGGCGTCGCCGATGCGGCTGGGGGCGATGTAGAGGATCGAGAAGGGCCGGGCCGCCATGGCGGGCACTCTATAGGGGGCGTCGCTCTGGCGCTCCAGGGCTGGCGGGGTCACATTGGGCCATGACCGATCCTCATCTCGTGGCGGAACTGCCGAGCCGCGCCGTCGTCGCTCTCGGCGGCCCGGACTGGCGCGGCTTCCTTCAGGGTCTGATCACCCAGGACGTCGAGACATTGGCGCCTGGCGAGGCGCGCTTCGGCGGCCTGCTGACGCCGCAGGGACGCCTGCTCTTCGACCTTTTCGTGATCGGCCGCGGCGACGGCTGCCTGATCGACTGCGCGGCGGATCGCCAGGACGCCCTGATCCAGCGGCTCACCATGTATCGCCTGCGGGCCAAGGTGGAGATCGCCGCCTCGGACCTGACCGTGGAGGCTCTGTGGCGGACGCCCGTCGCGCCGCCCGGATGGAGCGCCGACCCCCGCCTCGCGGCCCTGGGCTTTCGCGGCTACGGCGCGGCGGCGCCCGATGAGGCCGTCCGCGTCCCGGAGGTCGCCCATGAGGCGCACCGTTTCGCGCTCGGCGTTCCCGGATCGGCGGACTGGGCGGATGAGACGACCTATCCCATCGAGGCCGATTTCGACCTGCTGAACGGCATCGATTTCAAGAAGGGCTGTTTTGTCGGCCAGGAAACCACCTCGCGGATGAAGCGGCGCGGCACGGTGAAAAGCCGCATGGTCCCGATCGCCTTTGAAGGCGCGCCGCCCGATCACGGCGCCGAACTGCTAGCCGGCAGCCTGCGCGCCGGGGTGGCGCTGTCGGGCGCGGAGGGCGCGGCCATGGCGCTGCTGCGCCAAGACCGGCTGGAGGCGGGGGCGTTGACGCTGGCGGACGGCAGGACGTGGCGGCCGGTTTGGCAGGCGTGGCTGAAGGCGGGGCGGGACGCCGCTTCATGAGCGCCATTTAACGTGCGCCGGGCGGCGCTTGCGGCCTAGCAGTTCCCGACGCACAGCCAAGGATGACCATGCAACGTTTCGCTCCGATCTTGCCCCGCCCTGGCCTTGCCCGACCTGGCCTTGGACGTCACCTGAAACAGACGCTCATTACGCAAATTTCCAACGGCCCAAACGCCCGGCGAAACCCGTGACGCTGGCCTTCAACACGTCAAGGCGTTTAACCGGGGCGAGGTTGCGTGCACACCTTATCTTTTGAAGGTTCGTGGCAAGCCCCCGCCGCCGCCAAAAAAGCCGCGGGCGGGACGCCCGCGCTCCGGAGCTCGGCTACGCGCCTCCGCCCCAGCGCTCGCACGGCCATTCGTAGGCCTTCGCGCCGCCGTCATCGAAGAGCTGGGCCAGCAGATAGGCGAACACCCGGCCGCTGTCGAAGAGGGCCCAGGTCTTCTTCCAGCCCCGGCGGGCCATGGCGCGGGCCAGGGCGTCGTCGGCGAGCAGGGGGCGAAGGGCGCCGGCGAGGCTGGCGAAATCGTCGTAGAAGGCCGCTTCCCCAGGGCCATAGAAACGCTCGAAGCCCGACCGCCGGTCGAGGACGACTCCGAGGCCCCAGCCGAACAAATGAGCCATTCGGTCGGAGGCGTAGAGGGGCAGGGCGGCGCGGCGGGAAAGGGACCAGCCCAGCCTGGCCGATTGCAGGGCGAGGAAATAGTCGTGCCCACCGGCCTCGCGCTGGCCGCCCACGCCGGGCATGGAGAGCTTGAGGCCCGGGACGGCGGCGCGCAGGCGGGCGCCGACCTGGGCTGGGGTGAGAAACACTGAGCCGATCTCGCGCCGCCCTTCGCCGCGGGCCGGGAACAGCAGGTCGAAGGGCGGGGCCGCGATGTCGAAGGCGCGGCCGGTCTCCACCGAGGCGTCGACCGGGTTGGGAAAAAACGCGGCGAAACCCCTGGGGCCGGCGTGGCTGCCCAGGGCCGGCTCGGCGGTGGTGACAAAGAGGGCATCGACGACGCCCTGGCGCAGGGCCAGTCGCCGCTGGTTCTTGGGCGTATCGATGGGATCGATGTTGATGTCGGCGATGGTGACGCCCGGCGACAGGCGCCGCGCCTCGCTAAGCGAGTCGTTGGCGATCCGATCGGCAAAGTGGAGGAAGATCAGATCGGGCTTCAGCTCGTCCACGCACTGCAGGAAGCGGCGGTTCGCCCCGCCGCCGCCCAGGCCGCGCAGACGAAGCGGGGCGCCCATGCGGGCGACGGCGCGGTCGGAGAACTCCACCACGAGGTGATTGGCCCGCGTTGCCGCGAAGGTGAACTTGCGGCAGAT
This sequence comes from Pseudomonadota bacterium, assembly GCA_030854165.1. Taxonomy (GTDB): domain Bacteria; phylum Pseudomonadota; class Alphaproteobacteria; order Caulobacterales; family Caulobacteraceae; genus Acaudatibacter. The sequence continues at coordinate 2,328 of JALYTR010000195.1, forward strand.
GTCGAACAAGGAGAGTCTGGCGGTGTGACGCTCGGCGCCGGTCATCCAGTTGAAGTCGGCGACGTTGAGAATCCGCATGGCGGCAGGTGTTTGGAGGCGCGAGGCGTTGGGCGTCAAGGTGTATGAAGGCGAAAGCGGCCGCTGCGGCTGGGCCAATCCGCGCGATGCGCTCTATGTCGCCTACCACGACGAGGAGTGGGGCGTGCCGGAATACGAGTCCCGCGCCCTGTGGGAAAAGCTGGTGCTGGACGGTTTTCAGGCCGGCCTGTCGTGGAACACCATCCTGAAGAAGCGCGAAGCCTTCCGCGCCGCCTTCGCCGGTTTCAATCCGGACGCCGTGGCGCGATTTGGCGAGGCGGAGCGGGCGCGGCTGATGGCCGACGCGGGCATCGTGCGCTCCAACGCCAAGATCGACGCGGCGATCGACGGGGCGCGAATATTTCTGGAGATGCGCGAGGCCGGCGAGGATTTCTCGGCCTTTTTGTGGGGGCTGGCCGGTGGCGCCCCGATTCAGAACGCCTGGAGCGAGATCGACCAGGTCCCCGCCCAGACGCCGCTGGCCGCCGAAATGGCCAGAGCGCTCAAGGCCAGGGGCTTCAAGTTCTGCGGCCCGGTGATCGTCTATGCCTTCATGCAGGCGACTGGCATGGTCAACGACCACGTCACCGGCTGCTTTCGTCACGCCCAGGTGGCCGCGATGGCCAAGTCATGAGCGCGCGGACCTGGCCCGACATGATGCTGGAGCGAGCCTGTCCCACACCGGTGTGCGGCGTCGATGAGGCGGGCCGCGGACCCTGGGCCGGGCCGGTGTGCGCCGGAGCGGTGATCCTCAAGTCGCGCGGGGCGATTGACGGCCTCAACGATTCCAAGAAGCTTTCCGCCAAGCAGCGGGAGGTGCTGGAGCCGCAAATCAAGGCCCGCGCCATCGCCTGGGGAGTCGGATTCGCCTCGGTGCGGGAGATCGCGGCCCTGAACATCCTGCACGCGACGGGCCTGGCCATGCGCCGCGCCATCGAGGCCATGGGCCACGCGCCGGCCTTCGCCCTGGTGGACGGCAACTACGCCTTCCCCCTGCCCTGCCCGGTGAAGACGGTGGTCCGCGGCGATGCGATTTCCTCGTCCATCGCCGCCGCCTCCATCCTCGCCAAGACAGCCCGCGACCGGCTGATGGGCGAGATGGACCAGCGCTACCCCGGCTACGGCTTCGCCGGCCACAAGGGCTACCGCGCCCCCGTCCACGCCCGCGCGCTGCTGGATCTGGGACCGTGCGAGATTCATCGGATGGGCTGGGCGCCCGTCCGCCTGGCGCTCATGGGCAGGGACCCGATGCGGGCGTTTGGCGAAGGCGGTGACGACGGCGAGACGATTGACCCGCGTTCCTCACGATGATATCGCTGTAGATATCACACACAATTTCGGGAATAGACGTGGCTCAGTTGGTCGTCAGGAATATCGAGGAGACCGTAAAGCGGCGGCTGCGGGAACGCGCCGCGCGCAACGGTCGAAGCATGGAGGAAGAGGCGCGGGACGTGTTGCGCGCCGCCGTCGCTCCCGAAGCGGGCCAGCCGGCGCGCCTGGGGAGCGCCATCGCGGCGCGGTTCGCCGGCGCGGGTCTGGAAACGCCGATCGTGGAATTGCGCGGCGACAGGGCGCGTCCCGCTGACTTTTCGCGATGATCCTGCTGGATACCAACGTCCTTTCGGCTCTTATGTTGACCCGCCCCGCCGAAGAGGTGGTGGCGTGGCTTGATCGCCAGGAGGGGCCGGCCGTCTGGACCACCAGCGTAACCGTCTTCGAAGTGCGGTTCGGACTGGCGCGGATCGGTGAGGTCGCACGACGGGAGCGGCTCTTGGGCGTCTTTCAGGCAATTGTCGAAGACGAACTTGGCGGACGCGTGGCGCCGTTCGACACCCTCGCCGCCGAGGCCGCGGCATCACTGGCGGCGACACGCCAGGCCGAAGGCCGAACGGTAGATTTCAGGGACACCCAGATCGCCGGGATCGCCATGGCCCGGAACGCGACGATCGCGACCCGCAACGTGCGGCATTTTCAGGACTGCGGCCAACCGGTCATCGACCCGTGGCGCGCCGACGCCGAAGATTGACTCTCATATTCAAGATTGACGGGCCTCCCGCCTGGGCCGAACCGAGCCCCCATGGCCGTCAACGATCCCCTCATTCGAGCGCTGAACTTCCAGGCGGTGGCGTGCGCGGCGATGGGTTCGCCGTTTTCGGCGGCAATCCTGGAAGCCGCGTCGGCGGATGCGGCCAGGGGCGGCCCGACGCGGGCATTGTTCGCCCACTGGAAGGACGCCTCGACGCGCGTCCTCATCGCCGACGCGGCGAGCCTTCGGCTGTGGGGGCCCTGCACGATTTGGCCCTGAGCGGCGAGGCGCCGGCGCTGACTGCGTCCTATCCGAGCGCCGAGCGGGCGGGCGATCCGCGACGCGCCTGGGCGGCGGCGCTAACGGCGATGGCCGACCACGGGCCGCGCCTGGCGGCCTGCCCGTGCGGTGTTTCGAGATCGGGGCCAGCGCCGGGCTCAACCAGCTCTGGGACCGCTGGCGCTACCGCCTGGGCGACGTGGGCGCGTGGGGGGCCAGCGACGCGCCCGTCTTCATCGACACCGATTGGCGCGGTCCGCCGCCGGCTCTTGGCGCGGAGGTGTCGGTGATCGAGCGGTCGGCCTGCGACCGCAAGCCGGTCGATCTTGCCGATCCCGCCGCCCGCCGCCGGCTGCGATCCTATGTCTGGGCCGACCAGCTCGACCGGCTGGCCCGCCTCGACGGCGCCATCGCCGCCGCGCTCGCCGCCGG
>JALYTR010000196.1:0-2308 GCA_030854165.1 Pseudomonadota bacterium
CTCCCCGCCACCGTCCGGCCGCCCATGAACGCCTTCCTCCTCCAGTATTTGCCGATCGTGATCTTCTTCGCCATCGCCGGCGCCCTGGGCGTGGCGTTCATCTTGGCCGCCGCCATCGTCGCGCCCAGCGCCCCCGATACGGAAAAGACCTCGTCCTACGAGTGCGGCTTCAACGCCTTCGACGACGCGCGGATGAAGTTCGACGTGCGCTTCTACCTGGTCTCCATCCTGTTCATCATCTTCGATCTGGAGGTCGCCTTCCTCTTTCCCTGGGCGGTGGCGCTGGTGAAACTCTCTCCTTCCATCGGCCACTTCGCCTTCTGGAGCATGATCAGTTTCCTCGGCGTCCTCACCGTGGGTTTCGTCTATGAATGGAAGAAGGGCGCGCTGGAATGGGAGTGATCGTTCCAGGTAAGCCGGCCGCCCAGAAAGCAGCGTTCACGGGCGCCCGCGCCGGCGTCGAGGGCTACGACCCCCGCGCCCACGACCCATATTTCGACGGCATCGCCGGCCCCTTGGCCGACAAGGGCTTCATCGTGGCCGCCGCCGACGACCTGATCACCTGGGCGCGCACCGGCTCGCTGATGTGGATGACCTTCGGCCTGGCCTGCTGCGCCATCGAGATGATGCAGGCCTCCATGCCCCGCTACGACATGGAGCGTTTCGGCTTCGCCCCGCGCGGCAGCCCCCGCCAGAGCGATGTGATGATCGTCGCCGGCACCCTTACCAACAAGATGGCCCCGGCCCTGCGCAAGGTCTACGACCAGATGCCCGAGCCCCGCTACGTCATCTCCATGGGAAGCTGCGCCAACGGCGGCGGCTACTATTATTTCAGCTATTCGGTGGTGCGCGGCTGCGACCGCATCGTGCCGGTGGATATCTACGTCCCCGGCTGCCCCCCCACCGCCGAGGCCCTGGTCTATGGCGTATTGCAGCTCCAGAAAAAGATCCGCCGCACCGGGACCATCGAGCGGTGAGGCTGGCGCGATGATCTGGCGGGTTTCCGACGAGGATCTGACGGCCCTCGGCGAGCGGGTGGTGGCCGATTCAGCCGGCGCGATCGGCGGCTGCGCCGTGGCCTTCGGCGAACTCACCGTCACCGCCCCGGCGCACCGGATCGTCGATGTGCTGACCTTCCTGCGCGACCACGCGGAACTGCGATTTTCCCAACTCATCGATCTCTGCGGCGCCGACTATCCGCAGCGCCCCCTGCGCTTCGACGTGGTCTACCACCTGCTGTCGATGACCAAAAACCGTCGCATCCGGGTCAAGGTGGAGACCGACGAGGACACCGCCGTCCCCTCGGTTACCGGCGTCTTTCCGGTCGCCGACTGGTTCGAGCGCGAGGCCTTCGACCTGTACGGGATCTTCTTCTCCGGCCATCCGGATCTGCGCCGCCTGCTCACCGACTACGGCTTCCACGGCCATCCGCTGCGCAAGGACTTCCCGATGACAGGCTATGTGGAGGTCCGCTACGACGATGAGCTCAAGCGGGTGGTCTATGAGCCGGTCAAATCGGTGGAATTCCGCGACTGGGATTTCCTCTCCCCTTGGGAGGGCGCCCCCTACGCCAAGCCGGGGCAAGGCTATCCCTACGACCTCGCCGACAAGGAGAAGGAAGGCGGCGCGCCATGACCGGCGACAACGCCCCGGCCGGGGCCACCGAATACATCCCCGAGACAGGCCCGACACCAGAGACGCCGGTGCGCCGGTTCAACATCAACTTCGGCCCGCAACATCCCGCCGCCCATGGGGTTCTTCGTCTGGTGCTGGAGCTGGACGGCGAGCTGGTCGAGCGGGTCGATCCGCACATCGGCTTGCTTCACCGCGGCACCGAAAAGCTGATCGAGGCGCGGCCCTACACCCAGAACACCCCCTATTTCGACCGTCTCGACTATGTCGCGCCGATGAACCAGGAGCACGCCTTCGTCCTGGCCATCGAGCGGCTGATGGGCCTGGAGGTTCCGCGCCGCGCCCAGCTCATCCGGGTGCTCTACGACGAGATCGGCCGCCTCCTCAGCCACCTCCTCAACGTCACCACCCAGGCCATGGACGTGGGCGCCTTGACCCCGCCGCTGTGGGGTTTCGAGGAACGCGAAAAGCTCATGGTCTTCTATGAGCGGGCTTCGGGGGCGCGCATGCACGCCAACTACTACCGGCCCGGCGGCGTGCGCCAAGATCTCCCCGCCGCCCTGATCGAGGACATCGACGCCTGGTGCGTCGCCTTCCCCCAGAAGCTCGACGACATCGAGGTGCTGATCACCGGCAACCGCATCTTCAAGCAGCGCAATGTCGATATCGGCGTGGT
>JALYTR010000196.1:2318-5102 GCA_030854165.1 Pseudomonadota bacterium
TCAGTCGCGATCAAGCCCTGGCCTGGGCCTTCACCGGGGTGATGCTGCGCGGCTCCGGCGTCGCCTGGGACCTGCGCCGCAACCAGCCCTACGCCTGCTACGACGAGTTCGAGTTCAACATTCCCTTAGGGATCCACGGCGACTGCTACGACCGCTATCTGTGCCGCGTCGAGGAGATGCGCCAGTCGGTGAAGATCATGCGTCAATGCATTGGGGTGCTACGAAAAACGCCCGGCCTGGTGCTTTCAGACGACCACAAGGTCACGCCGCCGCGCCGGGCTGAGATGAAGCAGTCCATGGAAGCCCTGATCCATCACTTCAAGCTCTACAGCGAAGGCTATCATGTGCCGGCCGGCGAGGTGTACGCCGCCGTGGAGGCGCCCAAGGGCGAGTTCGGCGTCTATCTGGTCGCCGACGGCACCAACAAGCCCTACCGCTGCAAGATCCGCGCCCCCGGCTTCCCCCATCTGGCGGCCATGGACTGGATGAACCGCGGCCACATGCTCGCCGACGTCTCCGCCATCCTCGGCTCCCTCGACATCGTGTTCGGCGAGATCGACCGGTGAAGGAGGTGGGCACTCTCCTCCCCCTCTGGTGGAAGTCCGGCCGAAGGCCGGGATGGGGGCCTTTCCCGGGCTCACTCTCGCCGCGCCGCCCTCACGATGGCCTCGACAACCCCCTCGATATTGTCTCTGACCTCGCTGGCCGGAACGCGAAGGGTGAGGATTCCACGCTTCTCCATCCAGTCATCGCGCCTTTCGTCCCTTTGCGGATGGTCCCCCAACCCATGCACTTCGCCATCCACTTCGACCGCCAGCCTCGCTTTGTCACAGTAGAAATCGAGCACGAACGGCCCGATCGGATGCTGGCGCCGGAAACGCAAGCCGCCCTGGGCTTGTCCGCGCAACGCCAGCCACAGGCGCGCCTCGGGCGGCGTCATCGATTTGCGCAGCGCGCGCGCTCTGGCGACCGTCCGTTTCGGCGCTTCCATGCGTCGAGCCTAACGGAAGGGGGAATTTCCGTTAAGCCTTCGCGCGGCCCAACCCCCTCCACCGCTTCGCGGTCCCCCTCCCCCGAGGGGGGAGGAGAGAACGTTCCCGCTATCACCAGTCCTCTCTTCCCCCTTTGGGGGAAGTACGGCCGAAGGCCGGGATGGGGGCCTCTCCCCGCCTCGCCGGTCGTGGCGCTTAGGGAGCAGAGGCGAGAAACCGTGCGACTTCAGTTATCGGAGTTACAATCCTAGATGGCCGTCCGCCGCCTCGCCAAGGAGCAACCCGCGTCCTTCGCCTTCACGCCCGAGCGGCTGGAAGAGGCGCGCGGGTGGATGGCCAAGTTCCCCGAGGGCCGCCAGCAGTCGGCGGTGATCCCGCTCCTGTGGCTGGTCCAGAAGCAGGAGGGATGGGTGCCCGAGCCGGCTCTGCGGGTGGTCGCCGACCTGCTTTCCATGCCGGTCATCCGGGTGTTCGAGAACGTCACCTTCTACACCATGTTCCAGCTCCAGCCGGTGGGCTCGGTCGCCCACGTCCAGCTCTGCGGAACGACGCCCTGCGCTCTGCGGGGCGCCGGCGAGCTCAAAGCGGTGCTGGAGGCCAGGATCGGCCCGCGTGATCAATGCGGCGCTGACGGCCGCTTTTCCTGGGAGGAGGTGGAATGCATGGGCGCCTGCGCCAACGCCCCCATGGTCGCCGTCCACGACTATTATTACGAAGACCTGACCGCCGAGACTCTAACCGGCATCCTCGACGGCCTCGCCGCCGGCAAGCATCCCGAGCCCGGCTCCTATATCGGCCGCCAGGGCTGTGCCCCCGAAGGCGGACCCGACACCCTCACCGACCCGGCGCTCTACGACGGGTCGCGGGCGAAGAAGATCGCCCTGCCGGGAGCGGCCGCGTGAGCGTATCCCCCACGGTGCGTCCTTCTCCCCTTGCGGGAGAAGGTGGCCCCCAAAGGGGGTCGGATGAGGAGTTGCGCCGGCCTATCGGTGGATATATTCGGCACGCGGGCAGGTCGTGGAAAACCCCTCATCCGTCGGCTTCGCCGCCACCTTCTCCCGCAAGGGGAGAAGGGCAGTGACCGCCCGCGCCCTCCGCACCGCCGGTATCGTCGCCTGTCTGGTCGGCCTGCTGGTGATGGTCAGCGGCCGGTTCGTCGCGGGGGTCCCGGTCTGGCTCACTTACATCGGTGTCGCGGTGATCTTGCTTGGCTGGGGCCTGTTCGGCTGGTCCGTCGTCACCAATCTGCGTTCGAGGATCCGCTGACCCCCATGCCCGGCATTCTCCAGGACAAGGACCGCATCTTCACCAACCTCTACGGCGTGCACGACTGGCGCCTGGAGGGGGCGAAGGCGCGCGGGGTGTGGAACGGCACGGCCGACATGATCGCCCAGGGGCCCGAGTGGCTCTGCGACCAGATCAAGGCCTCGGGCCTGCGCGGTCGCGGCGGGGCAGGGTTCTCCACGGGCCTCAAATGGACCTTCATGCCCAAGCAGGAGGGCGAGCGGCCGCACTATCTGGTACTCAACGCCGACGAGTCGGAACCGGGCACCTGCAAGGACCGCGAGATCATGCGGTTCGATCCCCATCGCCTGATCGAGGGGTGCCTGGTCGCCTGCCGCGCCATCCGCGCCCACGACTGCTTCATCTATATCCGCGGCGAATATGTCCGCGAGCGCGAGCACATGGAGGCAGCCCTTGTCGAAGCCGCCGAGGCGCGCCTGATCGGTACGAATAATCTCAACGGCTGGGACTGCGACATCCGCCTGACCCACGGCGGCGGTGCCTATAT
>JALYTR010000197.1 GCA_030854165.1 Pseudomonadota bacterium
CCGGTGGGGCGGCGCGGACAGGCTCGGGGCCGGCGGCGGGACCGCGGCGGCCTTGGCCGTATCGGTGACGATGGTTCCGCCGTGGCCGTCATCGGCGGCGACGAAAATGGAAGTCAGATAGTCGCCGACCAGGGCGATCTTGGCGATGTGGGTCCCGTCGGTGACGGTGAGTACGCCGCCCTTCTTGCCGCCCGAATAGGTCGCCTCGCCCGAACCGGTGAAGGCGATGTCGGCCAGATCCAGGAACGTCCCGCCGGTCTGGGAAAAGTCCGAGATCTTCTTCCTGTAGGCCTGGGAGTCGGTCAGCTCGAGAATCGACTTGGAAACCCCCGGCTTGCCGACGAAGGTGACGTTCTGGTTGAAGCTCCCCATGCAGGCGAAGAGGGCGGCGCCGATCGTCACCTGGCCTCTTCCGCTCACCGCTCCCAACACCGACACCACGCCGCCCAGCGCCTCGATCACGCCGTCGTTGACGACGCGCCCCTTGATCGCGCCAAGGGTGAGGATGCCAAGATCGATCAGCCTCTGGCCGGCGCCCAGGTTCACCGTCCCGGAGGTGGAGAACGTCGCCGCCATGCCGATCTGCACCGTGTTGAAGGTGTTGAAGGCGGTCGGCGTCATGCTTCCCGACACCGTCACCGTCCCGCCGGCCAGATTGCCGGTGAGCGTGCCGGTTCCGTTGTCCAGGTCGAGACTTCCGCCGGCCCCCAGCACCGCGCCCACGAACGCGCTGCCGGCTTCGACGGCCAGGGTGTCGGTGGCGTCGCCGAGCATCAGCGCCGTCCCGCCGGTCCCCAAGACCGTCCCGAAGTTGGTCACCGTGCCGTACTGGCCGTCGATCCGCACCCCGACGCTTCCCTCGATCATGGCGGTGGCGTCGCCGGCCGAGCCATTGGTCACCTGGCCGGCGCCCAGCTCCACCCCGACGCCGGCGGCGCCGCTGTCGGCCGCCCCGCCGCCCACGATGGCGCCCTGAATGATGCCGAAGTTGTTGACGCTGCCCGATTGGCTGAAGACGCCGTCGGTCGCGCCTTGGATCAGGGCGCCGGTGTCCCCGGCGCTTCCGTTGGTGATGATGTTCTGCTGGGGTCCAGCGTATTGCAGATAGACGCCGGCGGACGCCGATGAAGAAATCGTTCCATAGTTGATCACCGTTGCGGCGTGGGCCGTGGTGATGGGGCCGTAGCCGTAGACGCCGTCGTATTGGCTTCGGATCGCGGCGCCGGTGTCGCCGCTCGACCCGTTGGTCACCGTTCCGCCCGCGAACAGATCGACGCCGTCGCCGAGACGACTGATGATGGTTCCGAAGTTGTCGATCGCCCCGGCGGCGGCGCGGCCGACATACACCGCGGTGGACGAGGCGACGATCAGCGCCCCGGTGTAGCCGGTCGCGCCGTTCGTCACCAGCCCGCCTTGCAACAGTTCTATCCCGCCGAGCGCGTTGCTGTAGCTGGAGACGATTCTCCCGTAGTTGGTCACCGTGGCTGGGGCGTTGCGCGCGACAATTCCGTATCCGCCGTAGATATAGGCCGCGGTGTTCAGGGTGCTCCCGTTTGTGACCCGACCGCCGTCGCCTAGGTAAACGCCGTAATCGGCGCGGCCGGACGCGCCGAAAATCTGGCCGTAGTTGGTCACGGTGGCCGCCGCGCCCTTGGCCACCACGCCGCTAGACCCCTGGACCCTCCCCTCAGTGTTGGTCACGGCGCCGCCATCGCCGAGATAGATCGACTCTGAACCGGGGCGGACGCCGAGAATCTGGTCGGAATTGATTGCGGAGGCCGCCGCGCCGATCGCCCGAACGCCGACGGCGCCTTGAATGGTCCCGCCGTTGCTCACGCCGCCGCCGTCGGCCAGATAGACGCCATACCCCGCGGTCGCGCCCTCGCCGCTGGCAATCGTGCCGGAATTGTAGGCATCGCCTCCACTGTTGATCTGTACGCCATACCGGGCGCCGTAGATCAGGGCCGAGAAGGCGGTGTTATTTGCCCGGTTCGCGATGACCCCAATACTGGCGCCGTCGATCGTGCCGTCATTGACGGCGGTGGCCGCCCCAACGCCGACATTTCCACGGATGTAGGCGCTGGTCCCGAAATTATAGACCTTGGCCGCGCCGAAAACCCCAAAACCGTAGTGTCCCGTGCCGTGGATGTCGCCGAAATTGTAGACCTTGGTGTTGGCGGCTCGGATCGACGCCGTCGTAACCGCTGATGTAGGCGGTCGTTTCGAAACGCGCACCGTTGGCGATCGTCCCGCCCGCCGTGACATCGACGCCGTTGGCGCCGCCGGTCGCCGCGATGCGCCCATGGTTGTCGAGGGTCGCCAAGTGGTTCAGTTGGACGCCGGTCCCGCCGACCCCGCCGGTCTGGGTGATGTACAGCCTATTGTACGACGCGGAGAGGGTGTAGCCCGCCGCGATGTAGGTGGAGATAATTTTGGTAGGTCATCGGTAGCCCCTGCCGACGGCGGGGACTGGAAAAATTCCGCCGCGGGGGCTGACGATGGCGCCGGGCGCCGGGCTCTGGAAGGTGCGGCGACGGACGCGGCGGGGCGTCGAGAGGCGTCGAGAGGCGCCCGGGCGGGAAGCCCTATTCGGCCAGGACGCCCCGAGACAGGGAGCGGGCGAGCGACAGTTGCAGCAGCAGGTCTCCTCCCAGGGCGAACTGGGCCGGCCCGATGTCACGGGTCAGATGGGCCGCGAGGTCCGCCGGCACCGAACCTTCCGGGGCCAAGCCCTCCATCTCCGCCAATTCCGCGAAGCGCGCCTCGTCGTCGCCCGCCTCGCCGGTCAGTTCGCCGACCCGCTCGAGCACCGTGGCGCAGGCGGTCGGGGTGCGGTTGGCGTCCAGGGCGCAGGCCAGCACGAGGCCGTCGATCAGGCCGGCCCGGGCGCCGCTCACTCCATTGAAGATGCCGAACGTCAAAGAGCCGCTGGCGCTCTCGGCGCCGATCATGAAGAGCTGGTTCTGCTGCGGCAGGGTCCAACCCTCGACCCTGACCCCCAGGCACCTCAGATCGAAGCGCAGGAGCGCGCTCTCGTCGGGGCGGATCATGACCCGATCGTGGAGGAAACGCCCGGCGCGCTCGGGGTAGGGCCGGGTGGAGCGGTAGAATCCCTCATAGGCCGCGCCCCGCCGCTGGGTGGTGGCGAGGATCTGGTCCATGAGTTCGCCGTGCGGCCCGTTGGGCAGCCGCCATCCGCCGGCCTCCGGCGGGGTCTCCGGACGGACACCCAGAACCCGCGCCAGGCCGGTGAGGTCGCGCTCCCAGTCGAGGATGGTGAAACCCGCCACGCGCCCGCCCAACAGGGCGGTCAGGCGGGCCAGATTGTCGGCCGACGGCTGCACCGCCCCGCGCGCCCACCGCCCGACGATGGACTTGTCGAGGCCGAGCTCCGCCGCCAGCCGGCCGCGGCTCAGGCAGAGCGCCTTCAGCACGAATTCGAACTTGGCGGAAAACGGCTCAGGCGCCGGCATCGCAACCCCTCCACGAAGAGGCGCGATGATGCACCGCGAGGCAACGGGAGGCAATGCGACGGCGATCCGACAATCGCTTGGATGAGTCCCGTGCCGCGGGGGCCTATCGGGGCCGCCATGACCAGGAAATCGCCGACCCAAGGCGCACCCGGCCTTCGGCGGGGCGCGTCCCGCCCGCCTTCGTTAATGATTGCGGCGGGATGGCGCCGGGGCGCCTATACTGCGCAGTTCCCTGTATGTTCTGTTGATGACCGTGCTTTCCCGGTCACTCACCCATTCAAGGTCTATGAATCCGGCGAAATTTCCAAATAGTGGCATTGCGTCCCATTTGGTCCCGTGTTAACCCATTCCTGTCGCCGCGGAACCTGAGCCGGCAAGGCGGCGGTCGCCGGGGTTGGCGACGGATTGTTGGGGCCGAAACGGATGTTTCTCTCGACCGTCGAGAAACAGTTGGACGCCAAGCGGCGGATCGTTCTGCCGGCGGACTTCCGCGCCGAGGCCGCTTCGCCCTTCGACGGGGTTTTCTGCTTTCCCTCCATCGAGGCCGACTGCATCGAAGGCGGCGGCCAGGCCCTGTTCGACACCTGGCTTGGGGTGATCGAGGAACTGGCCTTCGGCGATCCCCTGCGCACCGCCCTGGAGACTTCGGTCCTTGGCGGCATGGCCAGGCTCTCCTACGACACTGCCGGCCGGATCACCCTGCCGGAGGCGATGTGCGAGACATTCGCTCTGGTTGATAAGGTGGCCGTGGTCGGCATCGGCGATCGCTTCCAGATCTGGTCGTGGGAGGCCTTCCAGGCCCACCGCGCCGCCGCCCGCGACATTGCCCGCCAGGGCCTGCCGGCCTTCCGCGCCCAGCAGCGCGCCGCCAGGGCCGGGGGGCTTGGATGACCGGCGCCCCTCACACCCCGGTGCTTCTGGCCGAGGTGCTCGAAGCCTTGGTCCCGGCGTCCGGATCGACGGTGGTCGATGGGGCCTTCGGGGCCGGCGGCTACAGCCGCGCCTTCCTGGCCGCCGGGGCCAGCGTCGTCGCCTTCGACCGCGACCCGGCCGCCGCTGCCTTCGCCGCCGCCCTCGACGCGGGAGATCGCCTGCGCTTCGTCACCGCCCGCTTTTCAACCATGGCGCAGGTGGTGGGCGAAGGCGCCGCCGACGCGGTGGCGTTGGATCTGGGCCTCTCGTCCATGCAGCTCGACGAGGCCGAACGGGGCTTTTCCCTGATGCGCGATGGGCCGCTCGACATGCGGATGAGCGGGGAGGGGGTGACCGCCGCCGACCTGGTCAACGAGGGCGAGCCGGCCGAACTCACCCGGATTTTCCGCCTCTACGGCGAGGAGCGCCAGGCCCGCCGCGTCGCCGGCGCCCTGGTCCGCCGCCGCGCCGAGAGGCCGTTCTCGCGCACCCTCGATCTCGCCGAGACCGTGGAGCGCGCCCTGGGCGGGCGCCGCGGGGCCCGGATCCACCCGGCCACGAAGGTCTTTCAGGCCCTGCGCATCGCGGTCAACGACGAACTGGGCGAGCTTGAGGCCGGTCTCGCCGCCGCCGAGCGAACCCTGAAGTCTGGCGGGCGCCTCGCCGTGGTCACCTTCCATTCCCTCGAAGAC
>JALYTR010000198.1 GCA_030854165.1 Pseudomonadota bacterium
GGTCTCCACCAGCCAGACCTCGCAGGCGCCGAGAAACCCCGGCGCCGCCCTGGCGGCCCGCAGAGCGTCGATGATCATCGTCCCGTCGCCCGGACCCAATTCGACGAGGCGGGCGCGCGGCGGCCGGCCGAGGCGATCCCAGACCTCCGCCGCCCACAGGCCCAGAAGCTCGCCGAACATCTGCGAGACGTGCGAAGCGGTGATGAAGTCGCCGTCCGCGCCTAGCCTGGGGTGGACGGCGTAGTAACCCCCCTGCGGGTCGTGCAGGCAGGCGGCCATATAGTCAGCCACCGAGATCGGCCCGCGCCGCGCGATGGCGCCGATCAGGCGCTCACGCAGGCTCATGGACCTCGGCGGCCGGGGCCGGCGTCTTCAGGCCCCGCCACAGCAGCCACGCCCCCGCCGCGACCATGGGAACGGACAGGAGGATGCCCACGGTCAGGCCCAGCGGCAGATCGCGCAGGCCGGCGTCCGGCATGCGGACATTTTCCAGGGTGATGCGCATCAGGCCATAGCCGACCAGAAAGAGGCCGGTGACCGCGCCGCGCCTTTGCAGCCAGCCCCCCTTGTGGGTGGCCAGGCGCAGTATGAGGAAAAGCACCAGGCCTTCCAGCGCCGCTTCGTAGAGCTGGCTCGGATGACGCGGCAGGTAGCCGGCGACGCACCCGCCGCCCGCGTCGGCGGCGATGTTGCGGCCGCAGAACACCATGCCCCACGGCGCGGTGGTGACCCGCCCCCACAGCTCGCCGTTGATGAAGTTCGCGATCCGGCCGAAGAAGAGGCCGATGGGTGTGCACGCCGCCGCAATGTCGGCCAGGCGCAACAGGTCGATCCGCTGGGCGCGGGCGAAGAAAACCAGGGCGACGATCACCCCGATCGTCCCGCCGTGGAAACTCATCCCCCCATGCCAGACCCGGAAGATCTCCAGCGGATCGGCGGCCAGAGCGGCCCGCTGCCCGGGCACGGTGAGCATGTAGAAAAGCACATAGCCCAGGCGCCCCCCCACGATGACACCGAGGGTCACCCACAAGATGAGATCGTCGATCTGCAGGGGCGTGGCCGTGGGGGCCCGGCCGCCCCACAGCCTGGGCGATTTCACCAGGCTGGCGGCATAGCGCCAGCCCAGGAGTATGCCGACGATATAGGCCAGGGCGTACCAGCGGATAGGAAACGGTCCCAAGGTGAAAGCGCCCAGATGGAGGGCCGGAACGGTGACCAGGTCGGGCCGGATATCGGGGAAGGGCAGAGCCATGGCCCGCTTTAGCGCCGCCACGCGTCAAAGGGTAGCGGCGGCGCGCCGCCTCGCTTTCGCGCCGGCTTTAGGCTACAGAGGCTTCATGCAGACGCAGAACCCCTTCCTCGACGAAATGGCCAAGCTGACCCAGGCCGCCATGGGCCTGGCCCAGGCGGCGGGCGAGGAGGCCAAGAGCGCCTTCCGCGCCCAGTCCGACAAATGGGCCGCCGACCTCGACCTCATCCGGCGCGAGGAGTATGAGGCCCTCAAGGCGGAGGTGGCTGGTCTCCGCGCCGAGATCGCCGCCCTGAAAGCCGCCAAAAATAGCTGAACCTAAGGTCGAGACGAGGGGCGCGAAGCAGAATAGCTTAAGACCGTTCCAAAGCGATTCACCCGCGCGGGCGGCGCGACACCGCTCACGAGCCTGAAGGACGCCAAAAGGCCCCATGGACATCCCCAGACCCGAAGAAGACGATACTCTGATCGCCCTCGATCCGCTGGAAGTGGTCGAGCATGTGCTGTCGGCCGAGAACCTCTCCTTCGACCGCACCGATGACGGCGATCTGGCCTTCTGCCTCACCGGGGACTGGAAGGACTATGAGCTATGGTTCGCCTGGCGCCCCGAAGCCGATTGCCTGCAGCTCTGCCTTTCCATCGACCTCAAGGCGAGCAAGGCGCTGCGCGGCGCCGCCCAGGAACTGGTCAACCTGATCAACCAGCGGGTATGGCTGGGCCATTTCGAGGTGTGGGCCGATGACGGCGAGGTGGTGTTCCGCCACGCCATGGCCCTGCCGGAGGGCGACCGCCCGAGCATGGCGCAGACCGCCTCGATGATCGACGCCGCCATGGAATCGGCCGATCGTTTCTACCCGGCCTTCGACTTCCTGATCGCCGGCGGAAAATCGCCCGCCGAGGCCATGACCGCCTGCATGTTCGAGACGGTGGGGCAGGCTTAGGGGCGCGCGCGGTTGGAGAGCACTTCGCCAGCCATGCATCCTGAAAGCGATCCGCTCGACCGCGCCGCCGACACCCTGCTCGCCCTGGCCGCAGAGCGCCCCTGGCCGGACATCTCCCTGCGCGCCGTCGCCGAGGCGGCGGGCCTGCCGCTCACCGAACTTTATGCGAGCGCCAACAGCAAGGCCGCGCTCCTCGCCCACCTCTCGGCGCGCTTCGACCGCGCCGCCCTGGCCACCGCCGCCACGGCCTCCGACGATGCCCACGACCGCCTGTTCGACGCGGTCATGGCCAGGGTCGAGGCCATGGAGCCGCACCGAGCCGCCCTGACCGCCATCGCCCGCGCCGCCGGCCCCCTTGCCCTCGTCGCCCATTTCCCGCCGACCGCCCGGGCCATTCTCGAAGCGGCCGGCCTCGACGCCAATCCGCCCCGCCTGGCCGCCATGACCGCCCTGTGGGCCCGAATCGCCCAGGTCTGGCGCGACGACGAAGGCGCCCTCAACCGCACCATGGCCGAGATCGACAAACGCCTGAAGCAGATGCGGAGCCGGTTAGGGCGGATCGGGGCGGGGTTCTGAGGCGCGGCTTTCGCGAAGGTTAGCCTCAGTCATCCAGAGCGGCGATTTCTTCGTCAATGACCACTTCGAGGCCCGGTAGCGACCCCCGCACGGTCTCCAGTACGATCCGCTCCTGAACACCGTCATAGGCGTGGCGATTGACGTTTCCGGCATCGCCGATGTCACGCCATGGAATACCAGGATGGCGACGGCGAAGTTCGATGGGTAGCCGCCTGGTCGCCTCGGAGATGATTTCAAGACAGCGAGTCACCGCATAAAAGACAAGTCGATCCTCAACCAACGCCGCTGGCGAAATCCTGGCCGTCCAGGTGCGGGCCAGAACGATATTGTCCTTGATGTCGAGCAGCGCTTTGACGACCCGCTCAGAAGGCGTAAATGGCGTCGCGTTCGGCGGTAGGCCTTACGCGCCGGTCCATGCCATCCAGGTCGATCACATCGATCCTTCGCTTTGAAGCGCCCAGGATGCGCCCCACGCGTCGTTTCAGGCCCGCATAGTCCCAGAGCGTCACCGGAATGTCCGGGTCGAAGCGGACCAGCACGTCGATATCGCTGCCCGGACCAGACTCTCCACGAGCCGTGGAACCAAAGACGGCGGCATGACTGACCCCTCGTCGACGCAATTCTGGTTCGTGAATCTTGAGGGTGGCGAGAACCTCTTCCCGGGTCATCTGGCGATCATAGCGCAAATCACGCTGGCCGCGTAGGGGCGGCGAATGAGCCACATTGCTTTGGGCGACGAGGTCAATGTTGATCATGGGAGAAATTCACGATGTCATCGAAAACTTCATTGTCGTTTGTCGGCCTGTGAAGGCCGCGAGTCATTGCGCGCGCCGAACCGGCGGCCCAGAAGGGGGGTGCCGCAACGAATGGGTTCGAATTGGCTAGGCAACATGCCGTCCCGCTTCTCCTGTCCTCGGACGCCGAGGGTTTCGTTGCACTGACCCCGCTTGTCGTTGGGAGCGGCGCGGACTCCGTGAGCGAAGCCGACATTCAAAACCTGGTGCATGCACACCCGGAATGCCTGCCTATCGCCGAGATCGATCCGATGTTCGCCGACCCGGTGCCGATCTGCACCGAACTGAATACGCTGGCCGGACCGATCGACAATTTCATGGTGACACCCTCCGGCTTGCCGGTTCTGGTCGAATGCAAACTCTGGAGCAATCCGGAGGGCCGGCGCAAGGTTGTCGGGCAAATCCTCGACTATGCGAAGGAACTCAGCCACTGGTCCTCGTCCGACCTGCAGCGGGAAGTCAGCCGCCGGCTGAACCGCGATGGGAATCCCGTACTTGAGCTTGTTCGGCTTGCGGGCCACGTCGTCGATGAAATGCTTTTCAATGACGCGCTGACACTGAATCTGCGGCGGGGCCGCTTTCTGCTGCTCATTGTCCGCGACGGCATTCGCGAAGGCGTCGAGGTTATCGCGGAATATCTTCAGGCGCACGCGGGCCTGCATTTTTCGCTCGGGCTGGTGGAAATGCCGATCTACGCCATGCCGGACGGGCGACGGCTGGTCGCCCCGAGAGTCCTGGCGCGGACCAGCGTAATCACGCGCCACGTCGTCGCGGTTCCGCATGGCTACGCTCTCAACGAGCCTTCAGATACCGGTAGTGGGCTAGATTCTGACCCCGACCGTGTCGCTCTTTCGGACGAGTTTGAGCGCTTCTGGGCAGAGTTTCTTTCGGGCCTATCACTCGATGATCCGGAACAATCGGTGCCGAAGCCAGCACGGCAGGGTTCTCTCAGCTTCATGATGCCTGCGCCGGCGGGCAGTAGTTGGCTCACCGTGTATCGGAACAAAAGCCGCGGCGAGGTCGGCGTTTTTCTTTCCTCAAGCCGTGGTTCGGCAGGAGAAACCGCCATGCTGGCGATTGTCGATGACTGGGATGAGGTACGTAAGGAACTTGGGGGAACCGCGAAGGTAATCGACAACAAGGGAAAGCTCAATATTACAGATTCGCGCGTGGCTGGCCCATTGGATCAGGCGGAGGTGCGCGCCAAGGCGTTTGTATGGCTGCGGGAGCGCGTAAATGTATTCGTCAACGTCATGCGTCCGCGAGTTCGATCGGTAGTCGCTGCTCTAGAAACTATCCCGACTTTGTAGACAGTCCGCTACACACCGAGGGACGGCGGATTGTCGCCACGCCCGTCGCTCGCTGCACTCGTTTGAGGGATCGGGCGGCCTAATACCAACCGCCTCTAATATTGACCTGTAGCGGCCCATTGTCTTGATCCGATTGATACGATGCGCGTGGGCTCGTCGATCAGCCGGTTCCAGGCGTCGCAGACGGCATCGAGGATGGCGTCGTA
>JALYTR010000199.1:0-1496 GCA_030854165.1 Pseudomonadota bacterium
GGCTTGTCGATATCCTCGATCGGCGTGTCGAACGCGTGCGCGACCGACTGACCGTCCGCGAACTCCTCGGCAGCGTCCCCCTTCCACTGCGACCCGGCGGAGATGCGAGCGAGAGCGCCGAGGAGGCTTTGAAGATCGCCGGCGAGGTCCTGCCTGACTTCGATTCCATGGCGCTGGCGTCGGCTATGGCGGAGGTGGAGGGCGAGGCGCTTTTCCCAAGCGAAGTCGATCCCGACGCCGAACTGGAGCCCACTTGGCGCGCCGCCGGCTAGCGCCAACTTGTCCCGCTCTTGGCAAGCGGAAGCACGAACATCGCCCCGCTGGTCGCGGTCACTTCGCCGGCCGACGGCCTTTGCGGGGCAGCCACGAATGCTGCCCGCGTAGACCCATCGGGACCGGGATCAGGGGACGCTCCTGCGTCGTCCGGAGCCTTGTTCTCGCCGACGAAGATCGCGCCGCCTGCGGATCTGAGGACCGGGTTCGATGCGCCCGGATGCAGGCGAGTGGTGGCGATCAAACCGCGAGTTCGCCCCCCTCCCCTGCCCGCTTCAACGTAGAAAGTATGGGCCCCGATGACGGCCGTCGGCGGCGCGCCACCGAAGTTCACCAGGCTCGCCGGGACCCGACCAACCGCGGCGCGATCGGCCACGATACGCGGGTTCTGAAAGAATTGCGCTCCATTCGTCAGGTCGGGGAGACGCCCGTCCAAGGCGAGATTGATGATCGTGTCGATGCGCGCCTGCCGAGCCTCCGACACCGCGCGCAGATTGCGCCAGTTACCGCCCGCCCGCATCACCGGTTCGAACTGGTGCGGCGCGTTCAGGACGGCGTCGATGCTGCCGCCCCAACGGCCGTCGTCCAGCCGATTCAGGATCGTGTAGACGACCGCCGCCAGTCCGCTGTCGCCTTGATTGCCGGCTTCGGCAAAGGCTACCCGAGCGATCCCATCACGGGCGTCGCCGACGGCCAGAGCGCTTAATCGGCGGGCCCCGAGACCGGTCAACTCCGCTGCGTCGGCCGGCGCCGCCTTCGCGGAAATCCGGACCGGCGGAATGTCGCCGGAGCGACAGTCAACCCCAGGCGGGAAGGGCCCCGTTGCTCCAGCATGCGCGAGCATGGTGCAAAGCGCGACGAGGGCCGCGGCCTCCATCAGGCGCCCTGCCCCGCTCTCGAACCGATCCCCAGGGGTCGGAAGACGCCAATGATCGAGGCCCGTGCGACTGGCCCGTAGTAGCGACTGTCGAAGCTGTTGGTGATGCGATCGGAGAAGACGAAAAACTCATCCCGGACCATCTTGCGACAGCCTCGCCAGATGGGAAGTTTTGCGCCCCGGCCGTCGAGGGTGAACACCGGCCCGCGGCGGCGCCCATTGATCGTAAGGACGCTCTCATTGGTGCAGACCTTGTCCCCCTCCCCTGCCGCGATCGTTTTCAGTATCGGTATCCGCCGCAGGTAGTTCATTCGCCCGTCGGCGTAAGGAAAGGCCCTGTCGGGGG
>JALYTR010000199.1:1506-2300 GCA_030854165.1 Pseudomonadota bacterium
GTTCCAGAGGAACGCCGGCTGCGGCGCCATGAGACTGAACGCGGTGGCCACGCAAACCGGAAGCGTGACACAGGCGAGCGAGACGACGCCCGGCTTTCTCGCCGGTCTGGCGGGTGGGATTTTCACGAGTTATCGACCTCCCCTGGCGGTTCAGAATCGAGCCGCAGGCTCGTCAGGGCGCAAGGCCAGGATGTGACGCATGCCCGGCGTTTGTGGGCTAACGGCACGGCCGTTCAGGCGTCGTGGTCGTTGATGCCACCGCCAGTCGGAGGATTTCGAGATCGAAGTCTCGAATGATTGCGGCCAATTCGTCGCGCCGTTCGACCAGGCGTGGCGTGGCTTCGGCCGCCAGCTTCCCCAGCGCTCGCGCGTAGAGGGCGATGTTGCGCTGCTCATTCAAGCGCGACGGATAGAGGATCCCGTCCGGCGCCGCGGGATGGTCAAAGAAGGCTTGCGACCACACGCGGGCCAACCTCTGGTCGCTGGCGCCGATCACGTCGGTCGGCACACGCAGCCGCACACAGCCATCACCGGTCAGATCGACCAAGTTGAGGTCCGCTGCCAATCGAATGTCGGCGCAGGTGAAGTTCTCCAGTTCCGAGAACGGGATGAGGACCGAGTGTAACGTGGCCTCGCCGCGATCGCGCAACACCGTCTCGGCGAAGGCGACCTTGGCGGAAGAGCCGAAGTAGATGACGCCAAACCGTGTTCCGCTCGGATCGCTGAAGCGACTGAGCCCCGGCTTGAAGCCCAGGGGGATCGGTGTGAGTCGAGGCGTAGATGCGCTGCCAGAC
>JALYTR010000199.1:2310-5061 GCA_030854165.1 Pseudomonadota bacterium
ACCGACCCGGCCAGCTCGGCCCACAACGGCAGGGCTCCGCTCGAAAAACCGGCTGGCGGATAGGCGATCGCCGGCATGCTTTAAGCGAAAGCGCCTTGGGAGATGTTGCGCGCCACTCCGGCAACCGCCTCCACCCGCCCCGCCTTCAGGGCGTCGAGTGCGGTCTCGCCAGCCAGTTCATTGTGCCGCTGTAACAGGAACCGGTAGATCGTCCAGGGATCGCCGCCGAGCGCCTCGAACAGGGTTTTGAGCCCGGGTAGCGGCAGCCCCTCCTGGGTCACCTGCCACCGTGGGAAGCGGTTTCCGCGCGTCGCCCCTGTCAGACCCAGAATCTCACCGGCCTTGCGCTTCTGGTTCACCGTCTCATGCGACATATCGACGAGCGGCCCGAACGCGCGGGCCGACAGCATGTCGGGCGACTTCAGGATGTCCGCGACGCGAAACGCTCCACGGCCTCGCGCCTCCGCCAGAGCTCTGTCGAGGGAGTCACCCCTAACGAGGGTCGAGGTGGTCGCCGCTTCGGAGGCGTCGGGCGTGACCTTGATGGTCAGATCGATCGCTTCGCCCGAGCGCTCCGCCTCGCTTGCGGCTTGGGCGACCCTTTCCAACAATTGGCGGACAAAGACCGGCCGATTACGCAGGGTCTGGACGGACTTCTGTTTGAGGACGAACTCCGCCTCTACACCGGACTTTCCCTCCTGGAGCAAAGGTCCGGTTTTGGCGGGGCGCACCAGGACGCGGCCCGAGCGAGCCCGGGCCTTCTTGATTTCCGTTGTGGTGTCGCTCGCCTTGGCTAGGGCCATGTTTTCCTCCATCGATCTGGACGGGGTTTGGCAGGTCTATCAGGTTTGTCAAGCTTGTCAGGCCAGCGGTCGCCTTGGTCGGCCGGTCCTGCGGTTCTGATTGGCGGCCGCCCAACCCTGTTTGTCGCGGAGGTATTGAACCCCCAGTTCGCTTGCTGCTGTGAAAAGTGTGGGCGTTCTCCCGAACGAGAGAACGCCTCCCCTCTACCGTTCGCGCTCACATCGCAGGGTTCGAAGGCAACACGGCGTTGGTACACCCCCGCATTTTGCGCGATGCTCAGAACCCCGCGTCGGGAAACCTCTTTCGAACCCCCTGCCCTATTCGAGATTCAGGTGCTTTCGCAGCAGCGGGATCGCGGCCTCAAGCAATTCCCATTGGCCGATCGGGGCTTCGTCCATCAACGCGCGCCAAGCCTCTGCTACCGGCACAGGCGCCGCCATATTGAGCTGTACGCGGGCTTCGCCCTGGAAGCGGACGCCGCGCCGGGGCGCCGCATCCGCGAGCCGGACCCTCCCAACCGCCTTTCGGGAAGAACTTCGGACCGGTTCCTGGCTAACCGGGGCGCGGCGGTGAAAGCCGGATTCGGCAGCGACCACCCTGCCCTGTTGGGACCGCTGGCGATCGATGACCTTGGGTTTGACGGGTGGTAGCTCAATTTCTGTGGCGGCCTGCACCGCGGCGCCAAATCCGAAGCTGTTCTCTGTCACGCCGCGATCTCCTGTGGGTGCGCCTTGATGATGGTGAGAATTTCCGCCGCCAGCGCCGCCGCGTTTACCCTGGCGGCGTCCAGGCCGTTGACACTTGACGCGTCCAGCCCATCGAGATCTCGATCAACATCGAAAATGGCGCGATACGCCGGTCGATCGCGCAGAGATGTTGCGAGCACCGGGACGGCGTCTTCTATCAGGGCAGCACGTATCTTTCGCTCGTCCCTGGTCTGGATGGCGCCGCAACGCGTCAATAGCACACGGTATGGGACGGGCGCTCCGGTGCGGCGCCCAACCCGCCCAAGCACGGTAACTGTCTTGGCAACCTGGTGGGCGTCCAATGCCGTGGGCGCGAATGGGATCACCACCAGATCGGCGTTGAGGGCCACATCCTGGAGCCATTGATTTGGTGAGCCTTCAGGGTCCGCCACAACAACATGTGCCCAACCTGTTGCCGCCTCTATCCAATCGAACACGCGCTCCTCGTCGCTGTCCTGGATCAGGAGAAGGCGGGCTCCCGCCTGAGCTGCCCCCTCAATCGCCGTCTTGGCTTGGGCGGCGGCTTTTGGACGGATGTCCTGCCCGACCAGGACCGGGATATGCCTATTTTTCGCCCAGCGGCTCAGAGGCGCGTTAGGGTCGCCTTCGAAAAGAATGACCCTCGCGTCATGTCGCAGCACTTCGCCAGCAAAAACCAGCGCCGCGGTCGTTTTGCCCGAACCGCCCTTTGTGTTGGCGAATAGCACAAGCGCCATGGTGGGCTCCTGAAAGTTTTGGGCGCGCCGTAGTACGCCGGATTTGCCTAACCCCAAACGGTTAACGCCGTCTGACCGCGCGGAGCGACGGTCGTGACCGGTGAGAGATAGGCACCCCCGGGGCGCAATAGCCCGATCCGTCGTTGTCCGTCGGATACCGGTTGGCGCTTGAGTTGTCTAGACGAATCCGGCCGAGGCCGGTGGCGTCCGTTAGACCCTAGTGATCGACGGCACTCTCCGGATGTCGCCGGACTGATCTGGACACCCTAGGGTGGTCTAGGCCAGAGACCGCTGGCTATTTTCCCAAGGGTGGACGCCATTGAAAGTCTGCCCGTAAGCCGCTCATAGCAGACCGCCAAAAATGCTATGTCGCTGCCATCCCCCTAGACTGGTCTAGACTCTCATAGACGGGCCACAAAATCCTCTCGCCAATCGGCTTGGTATGCATTGTGCTTTGGGCGGAGCGCCTGGGCGCGCCATCGTGG
>JALYTR010000200.1 GCA_030854165.1 Pseudomonadota bacterium
CCTGGAGGCCTACCGGCTTGGCGAGTCCCTGGCGGCGCGCGAGGCGGACGAGGCTCGCCCCATCGACCGTGAACTCACCGAGGCCGAATGGGAGGCGCGATTCGGCCATCTGTGCCAGAGATGAGGGAGGCGGCATCGCGCACGGCTCCCGCCCCCTCCACCGCTTCGCGGTCCCCCTCTCCCGCGAAGAAGCGGGGGAGGATTGAATGGGTTCACACGGCGCGGTGGGCGATGAGGCTTTGGGCGCAGTCGAGGATGGTTTCCTCGGCCGAGCGGGGGCGCCAGCCGAGCAGGTCGCGGGCCTTGGCCGAGGTGAATTCGCGCCGCCGGCTCAGGCCCGAGGTTACCGATCCAAGGTCGCGGTCGAAGAGGGCGGCCAGGCGGACGGCGAAGTCCGGCATTTTGCGGGTGGGAACCTTGGCGCCCGCCGCGCCCAGATGGCCGCGCAGGATGGCCGCCATCTCCTCCATCCACTTGAAATCGGAGGCGGCGATGAAGCGCTGGCCGGCGGCGGACGGCTCGATCATGGCGGCAAGTTGCAGGTCGGCCACGTCGCGCACATCGACGATGTTGAAGCCAAGCCGCGGAAGGCCTGGGATCTTGCCGGTCAGGAGGCGCTGGACGACCTGCACGGAATCCGAGAAATCGGCTCCCATCACCGGGCCAAGGACGAGGGCCGGATTGATCACCGCCAGCTGCGTCGTTCCGCCGGAGGCCGCCATCAGGTCCCAGGCGGCCCGCTCGGCGATGGTCTTGGAGCGGGCGTAGGCCCCGACGCCGGGCAGATCGGGGTCGGTCCACTGGCTCTCGTCGGCGACGCCGTCGGGGTCGCGGGGCGGCAGGGAGGTGGCGGCGACCGAGGAGGTCAGCACCACCCGCTTCACACCCGCGCCGATCGCCGCCTTAAGGGCGCGCAGGGCGCCGTCGCGGGCCGGGACGATGAGGTCGTTCGGATCCTTCGGCTCGGGAACCCCGAGCGGCGAGGCCACATGGAGCACGAAGTCGCAGCCCGCCGCGGCGGCGTCCCAGCCGTCGTCGGCGGTGAGATTGGCGGCGTGGAAGGAAAGGCGCTCGCCCGGATCGACCACCGTGGCGATGGCGGCGCGCACGGCGCCCTGGCGGCCAAGGTCGCGCACCGTGGTCCGCACCTGATAGCCGCGCTCAAGCAGGGTGGCGACGCACCAGCCGCCGATATAGCCCGACCCGCCGGTCACCAGGACCGTTTGTGCATCGCTCATGATGGTCTCCCCTTGATCTTTACGATGATAAGTTCAAAGGCGGCGCGTGACAAGCGGAAGGACGCGCGGCAAACCTTCTCTTCCCCCTCTGGGGGAAGTGTCGCGAAGCGACGAAGGGGGCTTTTGCCGCAACCAAATCCGCGCGGCCGCGCCCCCATCCCGGCCTTCGGCCGTACTTCCCCCGGAGGGGGAAGAGAGGAGACCATGGAGATGAAGACCCCACCGCCGGGCGCCCTGGATGGCGTGCGGGTGATCGATCTGACCCAGTTCGTGCTGGGTCCCTACGCCACCCAGGTGCTGGGCGATCTGGGCGCGGAGGTGATCAAGATCGAGGCGCCCGAGGGCGACCGCCAGCGGCGCGGCGGCAGGGCGCCCAATTCGAAGACCATGGGGCCCCTCTATGTGGCCCTGAACCGCAACAAGCGCTCGGTGGTGCTGGACCTGAAGAGCGATGCGGGCCGGCGGGCCCTCACCCGCCTGGTCGAGACCGCCGACATCTTCATCCACAACATGCGTCCAGACGCGGTGGCGCGGCTGGGTTTTTCCTATCCGGCGACAGCGGCGATCAAGCCCGACATCGTCTATGTGGAGGCCATGGGCTACGCGCCGGAGGGGCCCTATGCGGGCCGGCAGGCGTTCGACGACCTGATCCAGGCGGCCAGCGGGGCGTGCGGCCTGACCGGCCTGGTGGATAAAGGCGCGGTTTTCCGCCCCCTGCCCTCCATCGTCGCCGACAAGACCTGCGGCCTGTTCGCGGCCATCGCCGCCCTGGCGGCTTTGCGCCACAAGGAGCGGACCGGCGAGGGGCAGTATGTGGCCGTGCCGATGCTGGAGACCTTCACCGGCTTTCTGATGGCCGAGCATCTCTACAACGAGACCTATCTGCCGCCGACCGGCCACTTCGGCCACACCACCACGATCACCCCCTACCGCAAGCCCTGGAAAACCCTGGACGGCTATCTGATGGTGATGCCGGCCGGCCAGGTTCAGGCGGCCAGGTTCATGGCCCTGGGCGGTATCCCGGACGCCTACGGGAGCGAGCGGTTCCTTTCCGCGGAGGGGGCGCCGGCGCGGGTGGCCGCCTACAACGCCATGATGGAGGAGGCGACGGCGACGCGGACCACCGCCGATTGGCTGGCCCTGTGCGCCGAGCACTCCATTCCCGCCATGATCGCCAACCAGCCGGCCGACATCTTCGAAGACCCACAGTTAAGAGAGACACTGTTCGAAGAGCGCCAACTGGAGGGCGAGGGACCCTATCGCGCCATGCGCCCCTCCCTGCGCTTCTCCAAGACCCCCGCCGCCATCCGCCGCGACCCGCCACCGCTTGGGCGGGATACGAAGGAGGTGCTGGGGGAAGGATGATGGAAAAAGCGGCGAAGATGGTCGGCGGCCCCGATGAAATCCGTTCAAGCCGCGGTCGAACGCTCGCGCAAAAATGCGGCATAGCCCGCGTCATCCAGCCTTCCGGATGCGAGCGCCAATACGGCCTCCGTGGCTGCCGCCTCGGTCGCGCCGACACGATTGCCGTTCAGTTCCAGAAACAGGACGCCGAGCACAAACCCCGTCCGCTTGTTTCCATCCACGAAAGGATGGTTCTTGACGATGCCGCAGGTGTAGGCCGCCGCCAGGTCGAAGCGATCGATATTCTCGCCATAGGCTTCCAGTTGCCGAGGTCGCGCAAGGGCCGATTGCAGCAGGCCGGCATCTCGCAAGCCGGCGGCGCCGCCATGGAGAACTAACGAGCGATCATGGACGGCCAGCGCGATCGGCTCATCCAGCCAGACAAGATCGGTCACTTCGCCAGAACATGAAGGGTGTTGCGATAGCGACGCATGATCTCCTCCGCCTTATCCATTTTCGCCGCGAATTCCGGGTCGTAAGGGCTAAGGCGGTACCCGCCGTCAGGCGTTTCGAGGGCGTGCAGCACGTCGCCCTTGCCGACATTCAGCCGCTTCAGCATCTCCTTGGGAATAACGACGCCGGTCGAGGTGCCAACCGCCGTGAGTTTCAACATGGCCATCGCGAGCCTCCTGATCATACATATGACTATTATGATGCCAGATAGGCGTTCCGCCAACCCCCAATGGAGAATTCCGCCCTACTCCGCCGCCTCCAGGGCCAGCATTTCCCGCAACTCCCGCTTGGGGAACTTGCCGCTGGCGTTGCGGGGCAGGGGATCGGCGAGAAACCAGATGTAGCGGGGGATTTTGTGGCGGGCCGTAAGGGCGCCGAGGTGGGCGCGCAGGGCCGCGGCGGTGAGCCGCTCGCCGGCGCGCGGGACCACCGCCAGGGCCACCTCTTCGCCCAGGCGCTCGTCGGCGACCCCGAAGGCGCAACATTCGGCGACCGAAGCGTGGCGATAGACGGCCGCCTCGACCTCGGCGCAGTAGATGTTCTCGCCGCCGCGCAGGATCATCTCCTTCTTGCGGTCGACGATGAAGATGAAGCCGTCGTTATCGATGCGGGCGATGTCGCCGGTGTGCAGCCAGCCGTCGGTGATCGTCTCGGCGGTGGCCTCGGGGCGATTGAGATAGCCCTTGATCACCTGGGCGCCGCGCACCCACAGCTCGCCGATTTCGCCGGCCGGGACGGCGTGGCCCTCGT
The DNA here is from genome assembly GCA_030854165.1 of Pseudomonadota bacterium. Classification (GTDB taxonomy): domain Bacteria; phylum Pseudomonadota; class Alphaproteobacteria; order Caulobacterales; family Caulobacteraceae; genus Acaudatibacter. The sequence goes on from JALYTR010000200.1 coordinate 3,846, forward strand.
CATCGACGCACCTCGCTTCGTAGCAGGGCATGGCCGGCCCGGCGCTATCGGGCTTATCGATGAAGAAGTCGGCGGAAACCGCGGTGATGATGCCGCAGGTCTCGGTCATGCCGTAGCCGGTGAGGGGGCGGGCGCTCTCCACCGCCGCGTCGATCTTGCCGACCAGATCGGGGGGAAGCTGGGCGCCGCCGCCGCCCAGGGTCATCAGGCTGGACAAGTCGTGGTTGCCAAAATCGGGATGGGCGATCAGTTCGCGGGCCATCACCGGCACGCCGCTCATGGCGGTGACCTTTTCGGCCTCGATCAGCCGCAGGGCCTCGCCGGCGTCCCAGCGGCGCATGAGCACCAGCTTGCCGCCGCCGGCGGTCACCGCATAGGCGGCGCAGTTGTTGGCGGTGACGTGAAAGAGGGGGGTGTTGACCAAGCCGACCGGGATGAGCGGCGGGGCGGCGGGATCGAGGGCGACGCCGGTGGCCCGCGCGGTGGCAAGCGCCGTCACCTGGCCGGAAAAGACGATGCTCATCAGATTGGCGATGCAGCCGCGATGGGTGAGCCGGGCCCCCTTGGGAAAGCCGGTGGTGCCGGAGGTGTAGAAGATACACGCGTCGTCGTCGGGGTCGATGGTCACGGCCGGCACGGCGTCGTCGTGGGCGATGACCTCGCACCAGGGCGTGACGCCGAGCGGGACGGGGTCGGCCCGGGTGGCGACGATGGCCGCTCCGGCGGCCATGGCGGGCCGCTCGCGGATGCGGGCCAGGCGCTCGGCGTCGCAGAAGATGACCTTAGGCGCGGAGTCGTCGATCGCGTAGGCCATTTCCTCGGCCACCCACCAGGCGTTCATCCCGACCACGGCGATGCCGCTCGAGACGCAGGCCCAGTAGATCAGCATCCATTCGGGATAGTTGCGCATGGCGATCGCCACCCGCTCGCCGGGCGTCACCCCATGCTCGGCCAGCCAGCCGGCGATGGCGGCGACCTGGGCGTGGGCCTGCGCGTAGGTGAGGCGCTCGCCCTCGTAGACGAGATAGTCGCGTTCGGCGAAGGCGGCGGTGGAAAGCCACAGCGCGCGCACCGTGGGCGGGGCGTGAAGGTAGGTGCGCACCGGCGCGCCGCGCACTTCGATCTCGCCGATCTCGAAGGGTGCGCCGGGAGCGGTCAGTTCGGCCCAGGCCTCGTTCAGTTCGTTGTAGTGCATCTAGGACTCAGTTGGAGCG
>JALYTR010000201.1 GCA_030854165.1 Pseudomonadota bacterium
AAGGATTTCACGGGGTTCGAGCTCGAGGCGCTCGCGGACGACACCGCATTCGGGCTGAAGCACTGGCGCGACTTCAGCCAGATCGCCGTTGTGAACGATCATGGCTGGATAAATGCCGTCATCAGCATGTTCAAGCCGTTCCTCCATGGGCAGGTCCGGCTCTTCACGCTGGCCGATCTGCCGGCTGCGAAAAGCTGGATAACGAGCGCATCGTAGAGCCATGACCAGCCGCCATCCGCAGACCGTGAACCTGGGCGTCGTCGCCGCCGTGCGCGGCAGTGTGGTGGACATCCGGTTCGACGATCATTTGCCAGCCATCTATTCGGTGCTGCGCGCGGGAGCGGACAACCAGATCGTCATTGAAGTGCTGGCGCAGCAGGACGCCCATCACGTGCGCGGGATTGCGTTGACACCAACGCAGGGCCTGGCTCGCGGAATGGTAGTCGAGGACACCGGGGGGCCGTTGAAAGCGCCGGTGGGCGAGGCGGTTCTGTCGCGGATGTTCGATGTGTTCGGCAACCCGATAGACCGCGGAGCCGCATTGTCCGACGTCCAATGGCGCTCGGTGCATCGGCCCCCTCCGTCGCTGGCTAGGCGGTCCACCAAGTCGGAAGTCTTCGAGACCGGTATCAAGGTCATCGACGTCCTCGTGCCGCTGGAACGCGGCGGCAAGGCCGGGCTATTCGGCGGGGCCGGCGTCGGCAAGACCGTGCTGCTCACCGAAATGATCCACAACATGATCGGCCACCACGAGGGGGTCAGCATCTTTTGCGGCATCGGCGAGCGATGTCGTGAAGGCCAGGAGCTTTACGACGCCATGAAGGAAGCCGGCGTGCTGCCGAACATGGTGATGGTCTTTGGCCAGATGAACGAGCCGCCGGGCGCCCGATTCCGCGTGGGCCATGCGGCGCTGACCATGGCCGAGTACTTCCGCGACGACGAGCACCGCGATGTGCTGTTGCTCGTGGACAACATCTTTCGCTTCATCCAGGCCGGCATGGAGGTGTCCGGCTTGATGGGCCAGATGCCGTCCCGGCTGGGCTATCAGCCCACCATGGGCACCGAGCTGTCGGCGCTCGAGGAGCGCATCGCCAATACCGATACCGGCGCCATCACCTCCATCCAGGCTGTCTACGTGCCGGCGGACGATTTCACCGATCCGGCGGCGGTGCATACGTTCTCGCACCTCTCCGCATCGATCGTGCTGTCGCGCAAGCGGGCGAGCGAAGGGCTCTTCCCGGCGATTGACCCGCTGCAGTCCAGTTCCAAGATGGCGACCCCGGGCATCGTCGGCGAGCGGCATTACGCCCTGGCGCAGGAGATCCGGCGCACGCTGGCGCAATACGCCGACCTCAAAGACATCATCGCCATGCTCGGGCTCGAGCAGCTTTCGCCGGACGACCGGAATGTGGTCATGCGCGCCCGCCGACTGGAACGTTTTCTCACCCAACCGTTCTTCACGACTGAACAGTTCACAGGCCTCAAAGGGAAGGTGGTCAGCCTCGACGACGCGCTCGATGGCTGCGAGCGCATCCTGAGTGACGAATTCAAGGACTATCCCGAAAGCGCGCTCTACATGATCGGGGCGATTGATGAAGCCAAGGCGAAAGCGAAGCCCGGCCCCACGGCCGAACCCGTCAAGCCGGGGTCAAAGCCCGCCGCCGCGCTAGAGGCGGACGCGCAGCCGCCTCGCGGCCCGAAACTGAAGCCGAAGGCCGGAGAGGCCGCAGATGCCGCAGATTCCCATGACGCTTAAGGTCCTTCTGCCGTTCCAGGTCTTCGCCGAGAAGACCGATGTGTCGCGCATCGTCGCCGAAACGCGCGATGGATCGTTTGGCCTCCTGCCACACCGACTGGACTGCGTCGCGGCCTTGTCGCCGGGGATCCTGACCTATGAATCCCAGTCTGACGGGGAAGTCTTCCTGGCCGTGGATGAAGGGGTGCTCGTGAAAACCGGTCCCGACGTGCTCGTTTCCGTGCGCCGAGCGCTTAGCGGGACGGACCTTGGCCAGCTGCGCGAGTCGGTGGATCGGGAGTTCCTGACTTTGGACGAGCAGGAGCAAAGTGTGCGCTCGGTGCTGGCCAAAATGGAGGGCGACCTCATCCGTCGGATCGCGACGCTCCACAATGACTGACGAATCCCCCCCCACGCAGGTCAAGCCCGGACCATCGCTCAGTCAGGCGGTCGGCGACAAGGCGGCGCGCAAACTCAAGGCCCGGCGTAACCCCGCGCCGGGTGTATGGTTCGGTCTCGGCATGATGGGGCTGATCGGCTGGTCGGTGGTGATTCCAACCCTGGCCGGCGCGGCGCTCGGCGCCTGGCTGGACCGACACTATCCCGGCAGGCACGCCTGGACGTTGGCATTGTTGGTGGCCGGGCTCGCCGTCGGCTGTTTCAACGCCTGGCATTGGGTTGCCAAGGAGGAAGCTGAGATGCGGGACGAACGGGAGGTTGACGATGCCTGAATTATTGCCTCTGGCCGGCGCGGTGGCGGCGGGTCTGCTGCTCGGCGCGACCTTCTTTGGCGGTCTCTGGTGGACGGTCAACAGAGGTATTTCTTCCTCCCAACCGGCGCTTTGGTTCTTCGGCAGCATGGTGCTGCGGACGGGCGTGGTCCTGGCAGGATTCTACTTAGTCGGGCATGGGCGTTGGGATCGCCTGGCGCTCTGTCTTCTGGGGTTTGTGCTGGCCCGCATCGCCATAAATCGGCTGACCCGCCCAGCTTCAGACCTTCGGAATGCACGCGCGCCGGACGCCCGCCATGCGTCTTAGCGCCGATCAGCTGATCTTCTGGCACCACGGCATTTTCAAGCTCAACGGCACGATCGCCTTTACGTGGGCGTTGATGCTGGCGCTAGTCATCGGGGCAAAGCTGATCACGCGCAACCTGTCGACAGATCTGCAACGGTCTCGCTGGCAGAACCTCTTGGAAATCGTCGTCCTCGGTATCGAAAAGCAGATCGAAGACCTCGGCCTGCGCAATCCCAGGAAATACATTGGTTTCCTGGGCACGCTCTTTCTGTTCGTCGCGTCGGCGAGCCTGTGCACAATCATTCCGGGCTATGAGCCTCCGACGGGGTCGCTCTCGACCACCGCAGCCCTTGCCCTTTGCGTCTTCGTGGCGGTGCCATTTTTCGGAATCGAGGAGCAGGGGCTGGGCGGCTACCTCAAATCCTACGTCGAGCCGACGGTGATCATGCTGCCGTTCAACATCATCAGCGAACTGTCGCGGACCCTGGCCCTGGCGGTCCGCCTGTTCGGCAACATGATGAGCGGGACGATGATCATCGCTATTCTGCTCACCATCACGCCCTTCATCTTCCCGATCGCCATGAGCGCGCTCGGTCTGCTGACCGGCATGGTGCAGGCCTACATCTTCAGCATCCTGGCCGCCGTCTACATCGCGGCGGCTACCCGCGGGCGCAAGGCCAAGCCTGCGGCGAAGCAAACTCTCCCAGCATGACCAGCCGCAACAACAGGTGACCCAATGGACAGCATGACCATCATCGCAATCGCCTCGATCGTCACCGCGGGTTTGACGATCGCTCTGGGCAGCATCGGGCCCGCGCTCGGCGAAGGGCGCGCCGTCGCCACGGCGTTGAGTTCCCTGGCGCAGCAGCCGGACGCCGCATCGACGATCACGCGCACCTTGTTCGTGGGCCTGGCGATGATCGAGTCCATCGCGATCTACTGCTTCGTGGTCTCGATGATCCTGCTTTTCGCCAATCCGTTTTGGACCCACGTCATCACCAAGGCCGCAGGGAAGTAGTCATGCTCATCGACTGGTTCACCGTCGGTGCGCAGGCCCTCAACTTCATCGTCCTGGTGTGGCTGTTGAAGCGCTTCCTCTACAAGCCGATCCTGAACGCCGTCGACGCGCGGGAGAAGCTGATCGCCGCGAAACTCGCCGATGCCGACGCGAAGGACGCCGAAGCGCAAAGGGAGCGCGACGCGTTCCAGAAAAAGAATGACGCGTTCGACCACCAGCGCGCCGAACTCATGACCAAGGCGGCGGATGAGGCGAAGGCCGAGCGGCGGGGGCTCCTCGATGAAGCGCGGACGGCCGCTGACGCCCTGGGCAAAAAGCGCCAGGAGACGCTGCGGAGCGACGCCGTAAGCCTGAATGAAGCCATTCGTCGCCGCGCCCAACAGGAGGTGTTCGCCATTGCGAGAAGGGCGCTTTCGGACCTAGCCGGGGCGAGCCTGGAAGACCGTATCGGCGAGGTGTTCACACAGCGCCTGCACGCAATGGACCCCAAGGTCAAAGCGGGTCTCGCCGAGACCCTCAAGACAGCCCCCGAGCCCGCGCTCCTGCGTAGCGCGTTTGAGCTTTCCGCCGCGCAGCGCGGCTCCATCCAAGACGCGCTCAACAGGATCTTCTCGGCTGAAATCCGCGTCCGGTTCGAAGCCGCGCCGGACCTGGTCAGCGGGATCGAATTGACCACGAACGGGCAGAAGATCGCCTGGAATATCGCGGACTATCTGACGTCGCTGGAACGGGGAGTCGACGAGCTGGTGAAAGACAAAGACAAGCCTGAGCCGAAGACCGCGCCCAAGCCCAGATCCAGAACCAAAGCCGCGGCCAAGCCCGAGACCGAAAAGGCGCCCAAACCGAAAAAGCCCAGGCATAAGGCGGGGCGCGAATGACGGTCGGGCCCGAAAGCTTGCAGAGCCTCTTTGACGAGACGTTCGCCGCAATAGGCCAGGCGCGCCAGGCCTTCACGCCGAAACTGACGCCCCGGGAAATCGGCGCGATCACCAGCATCGCCACTGGCATCGCCAAGGTTTCCGGGCTGCCTAACGTGGGCTTTGACGAGCTGGTCACCTTTCCCGGCGGCGTCCTTGGCATGGCGTTCAACGTGGATCAGGATGAAATCGGCGTCGTCCTCCTGGGCGACTACTCGCGCCTGAACGCCGGCGATGAGGTCGAGCGCACGGGCCGGGTCATGGATGTGGCCGTGGGCGACGGACTGCTGGGGCGGGTCATCGACCCGCTTGGCCGGCCACTCGACGGTAAGGGGCCGGTGACCGCCA
>JALYTR010000202.1 GCA_030854165.1 Pseudomonadota bacterium
GGCGGCCACCGCGGGTGATGCCAGGCACCGATTCCAGGCGGGTGCGCATCCCCGGCACCAGGCCTCCCACCGTGCCGCGCCGGTTGTCGGTGGGCTTGTTGACGGCGATCACCGGCGAAGCCTCGGTAGCGCCATAGCCCTCCAGGACCGGGATCGGGCCAAACCGTTCGGCGATGAGGGCGTGGGTCTCCTCACGCACCTTTTCGGCCCCGCAGACGATGAAGCGCAGGCTCGACAGGTCTCCCGCTTCGGCCGTGCGAGCGTACTGGCCCACGAAGGTGTCGGTGGCCAAAAGGATGCTGGCCCCGCAATCCCTGATCAGCGGCGGGATCAGCTTGACGTGGAGCGGGCTTGGATACTGAAAGGCCTTCATGCCGGTGAAGATCGGCAGCAAGGCCCCCCCGGTGAGGCCGAAACAGTGGAAGACGGGGAGGGGATTGAACATCACCCAGTCCGGATCGAGGTCGATGTGGGCGGCGATCTGCGCCACATTGGCCAGAAGGTTGGCCTGGCTGAGCACGACGCCGCGCGGCGCCCCGAAACTTCCCGAAGTGAAGAGGATCACCCCTGGATCGGCCGGGCGGGTTCGCGCCCGGAATTGACGGGGAAGCAGCGAGGCGGTCAGGGCAAAGATGCGATCCGTCGTCCCGATCGTCTTGCGAACGTCCTCAAGATAGGTGATCTCGCAGCGGTCCTCGAGCGCGTCCACCAGATCGTGCAGCTTGCCCTGCTCGACGAAGCGGTGCGAGGTAAGCACCCGCTTGACCCCGGCCAGCTTGACCGCGGCGCGCAGGTTGCGGATGCCGGCGGTGAAATTGAGCATGGCCGGAACGCGGCCGAAGGCGTGCAGGGCGAAGAAAGTCACCACGGCGGCCGAACTTGACGGCAGCAGCAGACCCACGGACTCGCCGCGCGAGGTGATCGCCGCCAGCTTGCGCCCCAGGGCAAAGCTGGCCCGGATCAGGTCGGTGTAGGTGAGGGGGTTGCGTTCCTGGTCCTCCAGGATCGGCCGTTTGGCGCCATATTGGTGCGCGGCGTCCAGCAAGCCGTCGAACAGGTTCCGGTCGAGCTGGGCGGGGTCGAATGCGGGCGCCATGACGGCGAAGAGCCTTCCTCTTGGAAATCAAGGCGAGTCCCTGGCGCCGGCGCTATAGACAAGGTGCTTGATCCCGGCGTCAAGAGCGACGATCTAGGCGCCATGGCCACGGTCATCGAACGAAGCGACCCGCGCGCGGCGCGCCATCCGGAAAAACAGGGACGGCCCGACACCTCGGTCCTGAAGAAACCCCCGTGGCTGCGCGTCCGCGCCCCCGGCTCGATCGGCTACAACGAGACTCGCGCCATCGTCAGGGAACATGGCCTGACCACGGTATGCGAGGAGGCCGGCTGCCCCAACATCGGCGAATGCTGGGCGAAGTCGCACGCCACCATGATGATCATGGGCGACACCTGCACCCGCGCCTGCGCCTTCTGCAATGTCGCCACGGGCCTTCCCGGGCCGCTCGACCCCACCGAGCCCGCGCGAGTGGGCCGGGCGGTGGCCGCCATGGGCCTTGCGCATGTGGTCATCACCTCGGTGGACCGCGACGACCTGGCCGACGGCGGCGCGGCGCATTTCGCCGCCACGGTCCGCGCCATCCGCGCCGCCGCGCCATCGGCGACCGTCGAGATCCTCACGCCGGACTTTCTGCGCAAACCGGTCGCCGCCGCCCTGCGGGTGATCGATTCCCACCCCGATGTGTTCAATCACAATCTGGAGACGGTCCCGCGCCTGTATCTCTCCATCCGGCCGGGCGCGCGGTACTATCATTCGCTGCGCCTGCTCGAGCGGGTGAAGGAGCGCGCGCCGGACCTGTTCACCAAGTCCGGCCTGATGGTCGGCCTGGGCGAAACCAAGATCGAGGTGATGCAGGTGATGGACGACATGCGCTCGGCGGGCGTCGATTTCATCACCATCGGCCAGTACCTCCAGCCGACCCGTAAGCACGCCGCCATCGACCGCTTCGTCAGTCCAGATGAGTTCGCGGCCCTGGAGACGATCGCCCGCGCCAAGGGCTTTCTGATGGTGTCGGCCAGCCCCCTGACCCGCTCCTCGCATCACGCCGGCGAGGATTTCGCCCGCCTGAAGGCCGCGCGCCTAGCGCTTGAACCGAGGCCGTCACCCGCTTGCGCCACCGTCTGAGCCGCATCCTGCCCTATGCGCCGGGGCAACTCTTCGATCTGGTCGGCGATGTGGAGCGCTATCCGCGGTTCGTGCCCTGGGTGAGCGCGCTTCGCACCTGGAACCGCCGCGAGGAGGGCGCGGGAATCGTGCTCCTGGACGCCGAGGCGGAGGTGAGGTTCTCCATCGTCCGCGAACGTTTCTCCACCCGCGTGCGGCTGGATGAACCCGCCCTGGCGATCGATGTCGATCTTCTCTCGGGGCCATTCCGCAAGCTTGAGAACCGCTGGCGGTTCAGGCCCCATCCGGCCGGCGCGGAACTTACCTTCGAAATCGACTTCGAGTTCGGCTCGCGCCTCCTCGAACGGCTCCTTGCCGCCAATCTCGAACGCGCGGCCGGCAAGCTCGTCGCCTGTTTCGAGCGACGAGCCAAGGCGCTCTACGGCTGAACAGCCCTATCTCAGCCGCTCCCTGAGCATCTCCAGCGCCGTCTGGACGGCGGCCATCTGGATCTCCCAGCGCGATTCCAGATCGAACAGCTCCATCCGGTGCTGGACCGACTGATTGGCCCGCGAGGTCGCCAGATGCACCGTGCCGACCGGCTTCATCGGCGTTCCGCCGCCGGGGCCGGCGACGCCGGTGACGGCGACGGCGAGGTGGGCGTGGGAGTTTTCCAAGGCGCCTTCGGCCATCATCCGCGCGATCGGTTCGGAGACGGCGCCAAGGTCGGCGATCAGATCGCCGGAGACGCCCAGCAACTCCTGCTTGGCGCGGTTGGTGTAGGCGACGAAGCCGCGCTCGAAGACATCCGAGGCGCCGGGAATGGCGCAGATCGCCGCCGCCACCAGGCCGCCGGTACAGCTTTCCGCCGTGACGATGCGCAAAGATCGCTCCCGCGCGTCGTCAATCACCAGGCGGGCCAGGGTCTCGATTTCCAGCGAAAACATGGAAGGATCCTTCACAGACCGGCGAGATGCTTAGCGCGGCGTCTCCACGCTGGCGACGGCCTGGGCGGCGAGTCCTTCCCCGCGGCCGGTGAAACCCATGGCCTCCGTCGTGGTGGCTTTAACGCTGACCTGCTCGACTTGCAGACCGAGGAGTTCGGCCACGCGCTCGCGCATGGCCTGCCGGTGGGGTTTTATTTTCGGACGCTCGCAGATCAGGGTGACGTCCACATTCACCACGCGCCCGCCCCGCGCGGCGACCAATCCGGCCGCGTGGCTGAGAAAGGCGCTGGACGGGGCGTCTTTCCACCGCGGATCGTCGGGGGGAAAATGATCGCCGATGTCCCCCTCGCCGAGCGCGCCCAAAAGGGCGTCGGTCAGGGCGTGCAGGCCGGCGTCGGCGTCCGAGTGACCGATCAGCGCCCGGTCATGATCGATCTTCACCCCGCACAGCCACACCGCCGCGCCGGGTCCGAAACGGTGAGCGTCGAATCCCTGCCCGATCCTCGTCGGCCGGGTCGCTCCCGCCAGTCGCTCGGCCATGAGGAAATCCTCCGGATAGGTCAGCTTCAATAGCATGGGATCGCCAGCGATCAGCGCGACCACGCCACCAGCCCGCTCGACCACGGCGGCGTCGTCGGTCGGCGCCTCGCCCGCCGGCCAAGCGGCGTAGGCGTCGCTCAAGACACCATGGCGAAAGGCCTGCGGGGTCTGGGCGCCCCAAAGCGCATCACGCGGCGTGGTGGAGACCGCGCCGGTCGTTTCGTCCCGCCGCTTCAGTGTGTCAGGCAGCAAGCGGGCGGGAACGGCGGCGTCGGCGCCTTCCAGCGCATCGAGGAGCGTCTCTATATGCCGCCTGGCGAGAAAGGGACGGGCGGCGTCGTGGATGAGGACCATGTCTTCGCGACCGGCGTTCAGGGCGCGGAGGCCGGCCTGGACCGATTGGGCGCGGGTGTCGCCACCCAGGGCGCTGGACCAACCTCGCAGGCCGGCGAAGGCTTGGGCAGCGCGCGCCTCGTCACCGGCCGCGATCACGGCCACAACCCGCCGCGCGCCCGCCGCCAGAAAAGCCTCCATGGACCAGCGAACCAAGGGTCTGCCGGCCAAAAGCCGCCACTGCTTGGCGTCCCCTGGCCCGGCCCGCGTCCCCGACCCCGCCGCGACGATGACCGCGGAAAATTCCATGAGGGTGTTTAGCGCGGCGGTTCGGCTTGTCCACAGTTTACCGCGGCGCACAAAATACCTAGAAGACGAACGACATGGATGAGCGGAAGACGGGCCGCGGGCTGAAGATCGGGACGGTTTGCGTGCCCGGCCGGGTGTGGATCGCGCCGATGACCGGGGTCTCCGACCTGCCGTTCCGCCAAATCGCCGCTCGGCTGGGCGCCGCCTATGTCGCCACCGAGATGGTGGCCTGCGCCCAGTTCGCCGCGAACCGCCCCGACGTCGTCAGGCGAGCGGCTGTTGGCGAGGGCCTGGAGCTGATGGTCGTGCAACTGGTCGGCCGCAAGGCGCGCTGGATCGCCAAGGGGGCGCGGCTTGCCGCCCGGGCCGGCGCCCAGATCGTCGACCTCAACTTCGGATGCCCGGCCAAGGCGGTCACCGGTCATCTGTCCGGCTCGGCGCTGATGCGCGATCTGGATCTGGCGCAGGCTCTGATCGCCGCCGCGGTGGACGCGGTCGATGCGCCGGTCACCGTGAAGATGCGGCTGGGCTGGGACGAGGCGACGTGCAACGCGCCGGAATTGGCCGCGCGAGCCCAGGCGGCGGGCGCGGCCGCCGTCACGGTTCACGGGCGAACGCGGGGCCAATTCTATGCCGGCATGGCCGATTGGGCGGCGGTGCGCGCCGTCAAGGCGGCAGTGGCGATTCCCGTAC
>JALYTR010000203.1 GCA_030854165.1 Pseudomonadota bacterium
TACACGCTGGCGCCGCCGCATGCGGCGGCGCCAGAACCGGCGGCGGAAACAGTGTGTGTGCCATAAACGTGTCTCACCGATGGGGTGCAGTCCACGATTGAGGGATCGCCCGCGCTTCGCGCCGATTCCACGTGTTTTGTTCGTGAGGTTCTGGAGGTTCGTGGCTAAGATGGGAGCGTTCGCCCGATCACCGCGGGCATATTACGCCTCTCCTTTGGGATAGATGTCACGGAGCAGCCTGCCATGGTCGCCATCGCCGCCATCCTGATCTTCATCGTCGCCATCGGCGCGCTCAACTGGTTCGAGTTCGGTCGTATCGACTAGAGCGCTTTCCGCAAAAGTGGGAACTGGTTTTGCGATCAGAAAGCGCTCAAGTGTTTGAGACAGGCTCTAGCCGCGCCGTGCCGACCCGCGGCTGGGCCCTCGTCACCGGCGCCGCGCGGCGTATCGGGCGGGCGCTGGCCATCGCGACGGCCGATGCCGGCTACGATGTCCTGGTTCATCATCACGTCTCGCCCGATGACGCCCAAGAGACCGCGCGGATCGTTCGCGAGCGTGGGCTTCGCGGCGAGGCGATCGCCGCCGATCTCGCCGACCCGGACGCTTGCGCGCGCCTGGTCGCCGGGGCGCCGGGCCCCCTCACCCTGCTGATCAATTGCGCCTCGGTGTTCGCCGACGACCGGATCGCCAGCCTGACATCGCAGGGTTTCGATGAGGCGATCGCCGCCAATCTGCGGGCCCCGGTCCTCCTCGCCCAGGCCTTCGCCGCCGCCCTGCCGGCGGAGTTCGACGGCCTGATCGTCAACATCATCGACCAGAGGGTGTGGAGGCTCGATCCACACTTCTTCAGCTATACCTTGAGCAAGGCCGCCCTGTGGACGGCGACCCAGACTCTCGCCCAGGCTCTGGCCCCGCGCATCCGCGTCAACGCCATCGGCCCCGGACCCACCCTCGCCTCAGTCCACCAGTCGCCCGAAGACTTCGCCGCCGAGGCGGCCGGCGTCCTTCTCGGCCACGGCGCCGATCCTGGCCAGATCGCGGCGGCCCTGCGCTATCTGATTGACGCCCCCGCCGTCACCGGTCAGATGATCGCCGTCGATGGCGGCCAGCACCTGGCCTGGCGAACCCCCGACGTCATCGATGACTGACATGCCCCTGGCCAAGAATGAGCCGGTCGCGCCGCGGGCCACGGCTCCGAAGATTCTGGTGACCAAGGTGTTCGTGCGCGGTCTGGCCATCGAGGCGGAGATCGGCGTCTATGCTCATGAGCGTGGCAAACGACAGCCTCTCATCGTCGATGTGGAGCTGGACGTGGCCGCCGCCGGCTGGCGCGCCCTGGCCGACACCGTCAACTACGAATCGATCGCCGCGTCGGCGCGGGCCATCGCCGCCGCCGGCCACATCGGCTTGGTGGAATCCTTCGCCCAACGCCTCGCAGAAGCCTGTTTTGCCGAGCCCCGCGTCCTGCGCGCCAGGGTGCGGGTGGAAAAACCCCTGGCCCTCGCCCCCCATGCCGCCGCCGCGGGGGTGGAGATCGTCGCCGTGAGAGACTACACTTCACCTGGATAGTGGGAGCGAACATGACCGACGCCTTGAATCCGACACCGCCACCCGTCCCAACGCCGCCGCCGAGCCCGAAGCCGATCCTTTACCATCAGCACGAGATGCCGCTGATTATTTACGTCCTCTACCTGGCGCACTTCGTGCCAGTGATTGGCTGGGTCGCCTGCGTCGTCGGCCTGGTGCTAGCCTATGTGGAGCGCGACACCGCCCCCGACTGGCTGAGGAGCCATTACACCTTCCAGATCCGCACCTTCTGGATCGGCCTGCTCTATGTCGCCGTGTCCCTCCTGCTGTGCATCGTGGTGATAGGCATCCCGCTGCTGCTGGCCACCTGGATCTGGTTCGTGGTCCGATGCGCCCTGGGCCTGAGCCGTTTGTTGCGCAATGAACCCTACCCGACGCCGGAAAGCTGGACCGTGTAGGGGTTCGATCAGGCGAGTGATGGAGGGGTCCAAACCGGACTAGGCGTTCTCCTCGTCAGGAAGCTCGGTGTTGACCCAGACGCTCTGGACGTCCTCGTCGTCTTCCAAGGCGTCGATAAGCTTGGCCAGGGCGGGGACGGCGTCCTCGGCGAGGGGGACCAGGGTCCGGGCCTTCCAGACGATCGCGGTGGATTTGGCTGGGCCAAGGGTCGCTTCCAGGGCGTCGGCGACCGGCGCCATGTCCTCGAAGGCGGTCAGGATGACGTGGGCGCCCTCGCCCGAGGCCACGTCCTGGGCGCCGGCCTCGATGGACGCTTCCATGACCTCGTCCTCCGAAGCCGCGGCGGCGGGATAGACGATCCTGCCCAGGCGATCGAACATGAAGGCCACCGAACCGGCGTCGCCCATATTGCCGCCGTTCTTGCCGAAGATCGTGCGCACATTGGCGGCGGCGCGGTTGCGGTTGTCGGTGAGCACCTCGACGATCAGGCTGGCCCCGCCCGGGCCGAACCCCTCGTAGCGGATCTCCTCATAGGTGTCGGTCTCGCCGCCAAGGGCCTTCTTGATCGCCCGGTCGATGTTGTCCTTGGGCATGGACTCGGCCTTGGCGTTGGCGATGGCCAAGCGCAGGCGCGAATTTGCGGCGGGATCGGGCAGACCGGCCTTGGCGGCGATGGTGATGTCGCGGGAGAACTTGGAGAACAGCTTGGAGCGCGCCGCGTCCTGGCGATCCTTGCGGAACTGGATGTTCTTGAACTTCGAGTGGCCGGCCATGGGGTCCGCAGGCTGGAGCGATGAAGGCAGGCGGCCTAGTAGCGCGGGGCGGGCGCCGACGCCAGTTGGGCCGGCGCTAAGGAACCGCCGCCTGGGCGGCGCCGTTGCGCTGGCAGGATTCGAAGGAGACCCTTAATGGCCGACACCGCGCTCGGAAGCGACCCCGAACTTCTGCCCGAGCCGCTCGTAGCCTGGCAGCCCATCCGGCGAGGCGAGCATGGTCTGACGGCGGCGGCCATGCTGATCGGCGCGATGGCGTTCGGCGCCTTGGCCATCGGCGCCGTGGCGATCGGAACCCTGGCCATCGGGCGGCTCGCCATCGGCCGCGCGCGGCTCAGGCAGGTGGTGATCGACGAACTGATTGTGCGGCGGGCGAGAGGGATTTAGGACGCCGCCCGAACGCCATGTTAGGGTCGATATTTCTTCGGGATGGCGGCGATTTCGTCGGGGGTGAGCTTGGTGAGGCTGTCGGCGATCAGCGCGGTGGCGAACCCGCTATTGTCGGCGACCCGCAGGTCCAGATCGATGGCCGAGCAGATATTGGAGCTACCCCTGACGATCGACACCAGGTGGACAGCAGGGTTTTGAAGCTGGGAAGAACCGGCGCTCAGCGTCACCTTGTAGATGTCGTGCAGGCGCACCCTGAGGTAGAGGACGTTGGGGCTGGGCGAACTCCATCCCTGCCAGTCCCGCGAGAGAAAGCAGCTTCGCGCGGCGTCGGCCGCCTGGGCGCTCAAGGCGAGAACGGCCGCCGCCAGGACGGCTCGCGAAACAAACCAACAGGACATCCATAATCCTCCCTAAAGGCATCCCTGTCTTTTCAGGTGGTCGGGACGCGCGTCCTTGTCAACTTGACACTATAGCGCAGGCGGCGATGGCTCAGCGACATCGGGAATCGTTTCGGCCAGCCGCCCACCCACCCGGATGGGCTCCATCCGCAGCGCCAGGCCGGTGGCCTCGTCGGTCTCGAGGTAAACGCCGCACACGGTGGCCGGGCCTTCGGCGGGCTTGTAGCGGCCGCCGGAGATGCGGGTGACGAAGCGGCGCAGTGGCTCTTCCTTCTGATTGCCGATCACGCTGTCGTAGTCGGCGCAGGCCCCGGCGTCGGTCTGATAGGCGGTGCCGTGGCGGAGAATCTGGGCGTCGGCGGTGGGGACATGAGTGTGGGTGCCGATGACCAGAGAGGCGCGGCCGTCGCAGAAATGGCCCATGGCCATTTTTTCGCTTGTCGCCTCGGCGTGCAGGTCGATCACGATGGCGTCGGCGACTTCGCCCAAGGGGCAGGCATTGAGTTCGCGATCGACGGCGGCGAAGGGATCGTCCAGGGCGTCCATGTTCACCCGGCCGAGGAGATTGATCACCAGGACGCGGCGGCCGCGCTCGGTCTCGAAGAGCTGGGCCCCGCGGCCGGGAACGTCCGAGAGGGGCGGATAGTTGAGGGGACGAATGAGGCGGGACTCGCGGACGATGTAGGTGAGGGCCTCTTTCTGGTCCCAGGAATGGTTGCCCAGGGTCAGGCAATCGGCCCCGGCGTCGAAGAGTTCGCGGGCGGTGGATTCGGTAATCCCGTAGCCGGCGGCGGCGTTCTCGGCGTTGACGATCACGAACTCGAGGTTCAGGCGCCGGCGTAGCGCGGGCAGATGATCGACCAGCCCCTCGCGCCCCGATCGCCCGACGATGTCGCCGAAGAAGGCCAAGCGCATGGGAAGGTCCCTTTCTAGACCTTCCTATAGCCGATTTCGGTGAGGATGGCGTCCAGGCGCTCATCGTGGGGCTCGACGGGGACGGCGTCCACTTCTTGGCCGGCGAAAGCCAAGCCAATGACGAACAGCGGCCCGGCGGCCCGCAGGGCGGCGATGGCGCGGTCGAAGTAGCCTCCACCTTGTCCAAGCCGGCCGCCGCGCGAATCGAAGGCGAGCACCGGGGCAACGATCAGGTCGGGGATCCCGGCCGGCGCGGACGGTGGCGGGGCGGGGATTCCCCGGGTGTCGGGGATCAGGGCCTCTGGTGGGCTGCCGGTTCGAAAGATCAACGGCGCGGCGCGGTCCACGACCACGGGCAGGGCGAGGGTCGCGCCGGCCGCGACCAGGCGCGCCAGGACCGGTCCTGGGTCGAACTCCGCGCCGATCGGGCGATAGCCGGCGACGATACGGAAGGCGGGCAAACGCTCCAGCGGCAGATGACTCGCGGCGCGGGTCGCGGCGTCGGGATTGGCGG
>JALYTR010000204.1 GCA_030854165.1 Pseudomonadota bacterium
GCGATCGCCATGGCGGAGAGCTACCTCCGCGACAAGAAGCGGGTGCTGCCCTGCGCGGCCTGGCTCTCCGGCCAGTACGGGGTCAAGGACCTCTATGTCGGCGTGCCGGTGGTGATCGGCGCCGGCGGCGGCGGCGGCGGCGCGGTTTCGCTCGGCGCCGGCGTCATCACCAATAGCAGAGGGACTATCCGCGGCGGCGCCGGCGGCGGGGCCGGCTTCAACGCCAACGGGGGATTCGGCGGCACGGGGGTAGCCGTCCTGAGGACTGCACAACTCGCCAACAGCGGCACGATCCTGGGCGGCGCGGGCGGCGGCGGCGGCCGCTACGGACCAGGCGGAGCGGGTGGAGCGGCGGTGCTCGCTGGAGCGGGCGGGACACTAAACAACAGCGGCGCGATACTGGGTGGCGCGGGCGGGAGCGGCGGCAGCACCACGGGCGATCCTGGTCCCGCAGGTGGGGCCGGCGGCGCTGGGGGCGCCGGCGTTGTCCTCGAAGGCGTCGGGACGCTGAACAACACCGGTCTGATCGCGGGCGGCCGGGGCGGCGCCGGCGGGAGCGGCTACAACCCCGGCAGCCCAGGCGCGCTTGGCAACGGAGCGAACCTACGGGCCGGCGGAACGATCGACAATTCGGGAACGATCGAGGGCGGCGACGGCGTCTATCTGGCTGGCGGTCAAATCCTCAATTCGGGCACGATCAAGGGCGGCGAAAGCGGTTTCTTTTCGGAGCGGGGAAACGGGGTGGTGATGTCGGCTAGCGGCGGGATCGTCAACCTGGGGACCATCGAAGCCGGAATGGCTTACGGGTACGGTTACAGTGCGCCGCCAGACGAAGGAATCGCGATGTCGGCCGGTGGAACGCTCACAAACGGGAGTGCGGTGGATCGGTCAGCTATAGTAGAGGGAGGCGTCGCCCTCGACGTGTCCGGCGACGTCGCCGCAACGGTTATCAACTACGGAACTCTCGCCTCCGTTTTTGGCGATGGCGTGATGCTCTCGGCGGGTGGCCGCGTCCTCAATTCGGGCGCGATCCTGGGCGGCACGGGAATGTATTTCGAGAGTTCCAGGGCCTTTGACGGCGGGGCCGGCGGCGGCGGCATGGTTCTGCAGGGGGTCGGCACGCTCACCAACACCGGCGCCGTCACCGCCGGCCGGGGCGGCGCTGGTCTGAACGCGTCTCTGTACCAATATCTGCAGTCCTACTACCCCGCCGGCGCTGGAGGAAAAGGGGGCGACGGCGTCGATCTCCTCGCCGGCGGAGGCATCACCAACTCCGGCTTCATCGAAGCAAACGCAGGGGGCGCCGGTGGAAACGGCTATCCGAATGGGTACTACAGCAATGGAGCCAATGGCGGCGCGGGGGGCGCGGGGGTCGTCATCCAAGGCTCGGGAACGCTCATCAACAATGGAGCCATAGGAGCCGCCGTCGGCGGGATAGGCGGCTACGGCACCGTCGGGAAAATTCCGGGCAGACAATTCCTAAACGATGGGCTGGGCGGCACGGGCGGGGACGGTGGCTCAGGCGTCATTCTGCACGGAGCCGGCACGATCTCCAACGCCGGAATAGCTACAGGTGCGGACGGCGGCGACGGCGGCGCTGGCGGGACGGCTACGAACAACTACTTGGCCGGCGATGGCGGCGCAGGCGGCAAGGGTGGCGATGGCGTCGATCTATTGGCGGGCGGATTGATCACCAATTCTCTGACGATTCTGGCGGGCGCGGGCGGGTCAGGTGGCGCGGGCGGGGCGGCCTACTACACGGGTCCACGCAACGCGTACCCCACCTACTTGGGCGGGCTTGGCGGCTCGGGAGGCGCGGGCGGGGCGGGAGCCGCCCTGGTTGCCGGAACGTTGTCAAACGGCGGATTGATCGCCGGAGGAGACGGGGCGGCCGGTGGCGTGGGTGGTAACGGAGGCAACCTGGACGGTGACGGCGGCAGGGCGCGCGGCGACGGCGGCAACGGCGGCGCGGGCGGGAACGGGGGCGACGGCGTTGATCTCTTGGCGGGCGGTAAGATCACGAACAGTGGGACCATCCTTGCCGGCGCCGGCGGCTTGGGGGGCGCGGGGGGCGCGGGCTACTATGGCGGCCCGAACGGGATGGCAGGCGAGAACGGCGCTGCCGGAAATGGCGTCCTCCTGACCGCCGGCGGGGTCCTCACCAACGGAAGCACCGTCAGCGGATCGGCGCTGATTTCCGGCGGCATCGGTGTCTACGCCCAAGGCGCTGGCGCCACGGTGACCAGCTATGGGACGATCGAGGGTGTCGCCGATTCGGTGAAGTTCGCCTCGGCCGGCGACGTGCTGATCGCCTCGGAGGGGGCGCAGTTTGTCGGCCAGATCATCGGCGGCGGTGGGACTTTGGGGTGGCGCGGCGGCGGCGGCACGATCAGCGGCCTGGGCGGTTCTGGAACGTTCGCCGGAACCGACAACGGCGCCTTCTCCGGTTTCGGAACCTATCTCATCGGCGCGACCGGAGCCTGGGCGCTCAGCGGAACGAACGCGCTCAACGCGGGCCAGAGCCTGACCGACCACGGCGCCCTTTTGGTCGATGGGTCGCTCACCGAGGCCGCCGGAGCAACGATCACCATTACCTCGGGCGCGGCGCTCGCCTTCACGGGCTCAGGCAGCGTCCTGGCCGGGACGATCTCCGGGGCCGGAACCGTCGCCTTCGCCGATGGGGCGGACACGCTCAGCGGGACGACCCTCGCCGCGGTTCACATGGCCATCGGCGGGGCGGGTGTGACGCTGTTGGGGACGATCGCCAACAGCGGCACGGTGGCGGTCACCTCCCCTGCCCTCCTGATCGGCTCTGGCGGAGTGACGCTAGCCGGCGGAACCTGGGCGCTGAGCGACAATGCCGCCAACACGGTCAGGGGCGTCACCTCGGACGATACGCTCAACAACGCCACAGCCACCATCTCCGGGGCCGGGATGCTGGGGGGTGGCGTGATGACCTTGATCAACCGGTCGGCGGCAACCATCGACGGCAATGGCCGCTACTCTCTGATCATTGACACTGGCGCGAACCGGATCGCCAACGCCGGCCTGATCGAAGCTGTCGGGGCGGGCGGTGTGACAATCCAGAGCGCCGTGCTCAACGCCGGCAAACTGGAAGCCAACGGCGGGACCCTGACCGTCAACGGCGCGGTGAGCGGGCCAGGAACCGGGGTGATCGCCTCCGGCGCCCTGGTCTTCATTTCCAGCTTCACCGAGAACGTGACGTTCAGCGGAATCAGCGGGATCCTGCAACTGGCCCAGTCGCAAGCCTACGCCGGCACGATCACCGGCTTTTCAACCACCGGGGGAACGTCACTCGATCTTCGGGACGTCGGCTTCGTGAGTTCCGGCGAGGCGACGTTCAGCGGCTCGGCGACATCGGGGGTCCTCACCGTCACCGACGGGACCCACACTGCCCACATCAATCTCGCCGGTGACTATCGCGCTTCCACCTTCGTCGCCGCCAGCGACGGCCACGGTGGGGTCATCGTCCACGATCCGACGCCGGCCCACCGCTTCATCGCCGCGGCGGCGAGCCTGGGCGCGGCCGGCGGGGGAGCGGCGAGCGTGGCGCATGAGACGTGGCGCGCGCCTTCGGCGATGCTGGCCAAGCCGGGGGTGATGGTGGCGTGAAGGAGTAAGAACGGCTGGCACGGCGGCGTTTTGTCTTGGCGGCGAGGCCGGCGCATACTCGCCGCTCTCGCCCCTCGCGGCGCGAAGCGATGCGCGGCGTTCACGCGGAGACGCCCGATGACGACCAAAGTCCTGACCGGGACCTATTCCTCCGGCTACGCCCTCGCCGCTCCAATCACCACCCTGAGCATAGCCGCTAGCGGCTATGTCGAAGGCCGCGGGGTCGCCACGGCGATCGCGGCGACCGCGTCCTACACCGTCATGAACGACGGGCGGATCCGGGAAGCCGACAGCTATCTGGCCAACGCCGTCTACCTCACCCATGGCGGCGTCGTGACCAACGGAAGCGCCACCGACAGATCGGCCCGCATCGAGGGCTGGCGCGGAGCGTGGATCAAGAACGCTTCCGGCGCGGTCACCAATGACGGCACGATCATCGGAGACGTCCGCTCGGGCGTCCTTCTCACCGCTGGTGGCGTCGTCACCAACGGCGGCGTCCATGACACAGACGCCTTCATCGAGGGCCAGACGGCCGGCGTCGGCATCTCCGGCGCGGCTGGAACACTGGTCAATTTTGGCACGATCGCCGGCGAGGTGCTGTTCCCGAACGGAGGCATGATCACGAACGGCAGCGCCATGGACACCACTGCCACCATCCTGGCCGTGGCGCCCTTCGATGGCGTCAACATCGCGTCCTCCGGAACGGTGACCAACTTTGGCACGATCGAGAATCGGGAAACCGCGAACTATGGCGTGGGCGTATTGCTCAACGGCGTTAGCCTGAGCAATGGGTCGGCGGTTGACGGGGGCGCCTTGATCTACGGCTACACCGGCGTTGAGGCCAAGGGCGCGTCGACGATCGGCAATTTCGGCACGATCGAGGGAACCGGCGCCCACGGCGGTCCGGGCGTCCTCCTCACCGCCGGCGGCGTGCTCACCAACGGCTCCAGCGCAAGCGGATCGGCGCTGATCTCAGGCGGCGTCGGCGTCTATGCGCAGGGGGCGGGCGCGACGATGATCAACTATAGGACGATCGAGGGGGCGACGGACTCCGTGAAGTTCGCCTCGGCCGCAGACGTACTGATCGGCGACGGCGGAGCGCAATTTGTCGGCCAGATGGCCGGTGGCGGCGGGACCCTGGTGGTCCGGGGCGGGGCGAATGTGATCAGCGGCCTGGGGAGCGTCGGCCATCTCTCCGGGAGCGACAGCGGGACGTTCTCGGGGTTCTCATCCTATGTGATCGGCACGATCGGAGCCTTCGACCTCAGCGGGACCAACGTCCTCAACGCCGGCCATAGCCTGACCGACAACGGGTCGCTGGTGGTTGATGGCT
>JALYTR010000205.1 GCA_030854165.1 Pseudomonadota bacterium
GTCCACTACCTGCGGACGCCAGCCGACAGCGAGGCGATCGTCGCCAAGGCTCTGGCGTCACACCGCGCCGTGGTGATCGGTGCGAGCTTCATCGGGCTAGAGGTCGCGGCCTCGCTTCGCACGCGCGGCCTCGGCGTGCATGTCGTTGGGATGGAGACGGTCCTGATGGAGAAGGTCCTCGGACCCGAAGTCGGCGCTTTTCTGCGCAAGCTGCATGAAGATCATGACGTCATCTTTCACCTAGGCACAACCGCCACGGCGATCGACGACCAAGGCGTCACGCTGAAGAGCGGAGAGCGCCTGCCTGCCGATCTCGTCGTGATCGGGGTTGGCGTGCGGCCGGCAATTGCGCTTGCGCAGCAGGCGGGGCTCGCCATCGATCGCGGCGTGACGGTCAATGAGTATCTTGAGACGAGCGTCGCGGGCGTCTTCGCAGCCGGTGACATCGCGCGCTGGCCCGACCGACTCTCCGGCGAGGCCATACGTGTCGAGCACTGGGTGGTGGCCGAGCGCGCCGGCCAGACGGCGGCGCGCAACATCCTTGGCGCGCGCGAACGCTTTGGCGATGTGCCCTTCTTCTGGACCGAGCAGTACGACTTCAGCCTCGCCTACGTCGGCCACGCCGAAAAGTGGGACGAAGCCGAGATGGCGGGCTCGCTCGAAGCGCGGGACTGCACCATCACCTATCGCCTGGGCGGCCGAGATCTCGCCAAGGCCTTCGTCGGCCGCGATCTCGATGGGCTTCGCGCGGAACTCGCGTTCGAGCAGAGCACGGGCGCAATCGGAGCAGCTGGTGCGCCAGCCTCGACGGTGCCAAACCGTTGAGCATGAGGATCGCGGCCGACAACGTCAAACTGAAGCGCGCCTACGAGCCGCCGGCGTCCGGCGATGGCGTCCGAGTCCTGGTCGATCGGTTGTGGCCGAGGGGCGTCTCAAAGAAGGACGCCGCCCTGGACCAATGGATGAAGGAGATCGCGCCGAGCACGGAACTGCGAAAATGGTTTGGGCATGATCCGGATCGTTGGGAGGAGTTCGGCCGCCGCTATGCCGCGGAGTTGCACGTCAGCGAGGAGTTGCTGGGCCAGTTCCGCGCGCTGGCGCGACAGGGGCCGGTCACACTTGTCTATTCGGCGCACGACGAGGCGCACAACGACGCCGTCGTGCTGAGAAATATTGTTCTGGGGCGAAAGCCCACATGACCGCCCCACCGCCGCCGTACAGAAGCACACCGGTGTTCGACGAGACCAGCTCCCAGCCGGGCTTCGCCGGGAACATCGCACCAAGCCGGGGGTGTGGGGCGTCATCCGCGTTTTGGAGGGCCGGCTGCGGTACGAAGTGCTCGATCCGGTCTTCGAGACGATCCTTGAGCCGGGCCACCCTGGCCTGGTGCTTCCGGACGTCCCCCATCGGGTCGAGCCGCTAGGCGCCATGCGAATGCAGGTCGAGTTCTATCACCAGCCGCCGGACCTGTGACGCCCCAGCGTCCACAGTTTGGTTCACGCCAATGCGCTTTGAACGGCCACGCGCAGAGTGGGAAGCACCTGCGCCTCGAACCAAGGGTTCTTGGCTTCCCACGACCTTGTGCGCCAGGAAGGATGTGGCAGGGGAAAATATCGCGGTAAGTAGCTTGGGAAGTCCATGACCCGTTCGGTCATCGTGCCCAGCCCTAGCGCGTCAAACTGGGTGTACGCGCCGACCAGCAAGGTCAGGCGCAGGGCCGACATTTCGCGCAGTAACCGCTGGCGCCACAGGGGCGCGCATTCGGGCCGCGGCGGCGCGGCGCTGCCGCCGCCAGGCGACCGCGATAGCAATGCCCATGGGAACGATCACGATCGCGCTCCCATCGTAGAACTGGTCCTCTGATACGCCATCCAGTCCCGCGGACGCTCGCCCGAGGGATCGGAGAAGGGAATGCCCGAGGTGTGCGCCTTTGCGCCTGGGGCCTGGCTGGCGATCAGCACCCGCGCGGTCGCCGACATCTGGATGACGGGCCGCGGTTCCAATGGCGGCACTTCGGCGCATGCCCGGCAAGCGCGCACCTCCGCCAGCAAGGAGTCGAGCGCAGTCGCTCGTTTCAGCACGCGCTCGCCTATCCGCCACGCTGTCGATCCTTCCCGGTCCGGCGCGGCGACACCTGGGTAGCGGCGGCGCGCGCGGCGCTTGCCGAACACCGAATGGGAGCCCAGCGCCGCCCTCGTGGCGAAATGGTCATGGGCATAGCGGAAAGAAGATGGCCAGCACGCGTTCACCTTGACATTAGATCAGCGTCCGGACGCGGTGCGCGACGATGGCGAGGGCTTGGCAAGCTGGACGAGCCTGCGGATAGGAGACGAACGACGATGGCCAAACGGTTCAAGGTCGGCGAGCGGGTCAGTTGGAACTCCGAGGCTGGCCGGGTCAGCGGCACGATCATTCGCGTGCATACGAAGGACGCCGACTACAAGGGTCACACCCACCACGCCAGCCCGAACGACCCGCAGTACGAGATCAAGAGCAGCAGGACCGAGCACATCGCCATGCACAAGGGCGCGGCGCTTACCAAGCTGGGCGAGTGACACACGAGTAGGGGCTCCATGGCGCAAGACCGCCGGCCGATGGCCGCACCCGGCCCACCTGAACCGCTCCGAGCGGCGCTGAGCGACGCTGACGATCGCGTGCGCCTGAACCATTGGCTGCCGCCCCAACAGGGGATCGCGCCGCGCGTGCGCATCGGCCATCGCTGGATCAGCACCCTATGGGGGATCCCGATCGGCGCCGCGGGCCTGGTGATGCTGATCACCATAGCGCAGACGCTTCGCGAGATGCCTGAGGTGAGGGCCTTCATCTTGCACAATCCTGGCATCGCTCAGGGCGCGCCGTCGATCGATTCCGGTTTTCCCTGGTGGCTGGAGGTTCAGCACTTCCTGAACATGTTCTTCATGCTGTTCATCATTCGGGCCGGCATCCAGATCCTCGCCGACCACCCGCGGCTCTACTGGAGGCGCGATTGCACACCCGGGACCGACTGGTTCCGTTTCCAAGTCCCAGTCCCGACCGGGCGGGTCTGGACCTCCAAGGACGATTCGGTGAGCCTGCCCAAATGGCTGGGAATTCCGGGCCTTCGCCACACCCTGGGGCTTTCCAGGTGGTGGCATTTCTCGGTCAACCTCTTGTGGACGATCAACGGCGCAGCCTTCTACATCCTGCTGTTCTCGACCGATCAGTGGCGGCGGATTGTGCCGCTGACTTGGGGAGTCTTTCCGGCCGCGCTCTCGACGGCGCTCCAGTACGCCTCGCTGAACTTCCCGGTCGAGGATAGCTGGACGCGCTATAACGGCCTGCAGCAGCTCACCTACTTCATCACCGTCTTCATCGCCGCGCCGGTCTCAATCGCCACCGGCCTGATGCAAAGCCCGGCGATTTCGAACAAGGCCGGGTGGCTGGGCCGGCTGCTCAATCGCCAGGCGATGCGGTCGGTCCACTTCCTGTCGTTCTTCTGGTTCGTGTTCTTCATCCTCGCCCACGGCGCCTTCGTGTTCATCACCGGACTGCGCCAGAACACCAACCACATGTTCGCCGGCGTCGATAACGCCTCCTGGGCGGGCCTGCCGTTGTTCCTGGCCGCGATGGCGGTCCTGACGGCGGGGTGGCTGATCGCCTCGCCGTTCACCCTGCGGCATGCCCGGCTGGTGCAGCGCACCGGCGCCTTCGCGATCGGCTGGCTCAAGGGGCTGGCCGAATGGTGGTCTCCGAGCACCCAGTATGCCGAAAAGGATATTTCGCCCTATTTCTGGCTCAACGGCACCCTGCCAAACAGCGCCGAATACGACGTCCTGCTGAAGAGCGATTTCGCCGCCTACAGCTTGCGGGTCGGCGGCATGGTCGAAAACCCTCGGGAATTCACCTTCGCCGAGATCAAGGCGATGCCCAAGCAGGAACAGATCACCGAGCATTTCTGCATCCAGGGATGGTCCGGCGTGGCCAAGTGGGGCGGCGTGCCCATGCGCGCCATCCTCGATATCGTCAGGCCGGTTCCAGAGGCGCGCTACGCCGTCTTCTACTCGTTCTCCGAAGGGGCCGATGGCGGCGGCTACTACGACGTTCACCGAATCCACAACATGCGCCACGACCTTACCCTCCTCGCTTACGAGATGAACGGCGCGCCGGTGAGCATGCTGCACGGGGCGCCCCTGCGGCTGCGATGCGAGAACGAACTGGGCTTCAAGATGGTCAAATGGATCGCTGCCATCGAATTCGTCCACGACTTCGCTGATCTGGGGGCCGGCCAGGGCGGCTACAACGAGGATCATGAGTTCTATGGCTATCGGATGCCGATCTGACGCGAATGCGCTGGCCGATTGAGAGGACGGGAATGTTAATCAAACAAATGCTCGATAGCGCGCGTGAGCGCCTTGTTGTCATAGACGCCGGAGCCACGGTGCGGCAGGCGGCCGATCTCATGTCCAAACCCCACGTCGCGCTGATCGTCGTGCGCCGGCCAGACGGGCGCATGGTCGGCGTTGTCACCAAGACCGACCTCGTCGCTCAAATGAGCCGCTGTGGGGGCGCCGCCTGCATGGCCCGGGTGGACACAATCATGACGCATGAGGTCATATCCTGCCGTCCGAACGATCTGCTCCATGATGTTTGGTCAGTGATCAAAGAGCGGGATCTGTTGCGCATTCCGGTTATCGACAACGATGGAGCGCCGATCGGAATCCTCTACGCGCGGGATGCTCTTCCGATCCTGCTGGCCGCCTCCGAAGACGAGGAAAAGATGCTCCGCGATTACGTCATGAACGTCGGCTATCAATAGGTTGTTCGAACCGACGGCGAAGGACCGGCTGGGCGCCCTGACAACGGGTGTTGACCGCCATGCCCAGAGTCGAGAGACGGCTTGCGCGCCAGCTGGCCAGTTAGGCTCCGCTTCTAGGCGTCTGGCCACCGAGCCAGGATCG
>JALYTR010000206.1 GCA_030854165.1 Pseudomonadota bacterium
GAGTGACGATCAGCCGGGGGTAGTCACGTGAAATTGACCTGGCCGCCGCGGTCAGGGCGGATTCGCTGATATCGACCGGCGCGTAGGTGGCGATCCGCGGCGCGGCGTCCAGGATGAGGCGGGTCTTCACGCTGGCCCCGCTGCCGAACTCCACCAGGGTCGCGCCGTCGGGGATATGGGCGGCGATTTCAGGCGCGATGCGCTCCAGAAGGGCGCTCTCCTGGCGGGTCGGATAGTATTCCGGCGTCTCGCAAATGGCCTCGAAGAGGGCCGAGCCGGCCGCGTCGTAGAGCCACTTGGCGGGCAGGGTCTTGCGCGCGGCGGTGAGTCCGGCGATCACGTCATCGCGGAAGGCCTCCGCCTGACCTTGCGGCGCCGCGCTCCCCGCCAGCCGCAGGCCGGCGAACATCCAGCGTTGATGGGGATAGTAGAAGTTGCGGTAGGAAGCGCGCGCGTGTCCGGCCGGCGTGACGCAGGCGCCGCCCTTGAGGACCATCTGGCCGACCATGAACTTGGCGTTGTATTCGCCCACCGCGCCGGCGGCGGGGGCGAATCCGGGATGGGGACAATAGGCGCTTGCCGTCCATTGCCAGACCTCGCCCGACACCTGTTCGAGATCGGCTGCCCTGGTTTTTGCGGCGAATTCCCACTCAGCCTCGGTCGGAAGGCGCGCGCCGGCCCAGGCGGCGAAAGCGGCCGCCTCGTAGAAGCTGACATGAACCACCGGCGCGTCGGGATCGACCGGGCGTGCGCCACGCAGGGTGAGCGAGCGCCACGTCTCGCCGTCACGCTCCCAATAGAGCGGCGCCTCCCATCCCTCGGCGCGCACCCGCGCCCAGCCATCGGCATGCCAGAATTCATGGCGCGCGTAGCCACCGGCCACCATGAAGCCGAGCCATTCCCCGTTGGTGACCAGGCGACTGGCCAGGGCGTATGGCGCCAGGAGCACCTCGTGGCGCGGCGCCTCGTTGTCGAAGGCGAAGCCGCCGGCGTCTCGCCCGATTTCCACCCGCCCACCAGCGATCTGGAGCCATGTCAGGGGCGTCCGGGCCGGGGTCGGGGCAGGCGCCTCGCCGGCATAGATTGGGCGCAGGGGGGAGGCGGCGAACAGGTTCAGGACGTCCATCAGGATCAACTCCTGATGCTGCTCCTCATGCGCCAGGCCAAGGACGATGAGATCGGCCACGCCCGGCGCGATCGGGTCGGCCAGCAATCGCTCCATCTGCGCGTCCACATGAGCCCGGTAGGCGAGGATGATTGAGTTCGACGGACGGGTCAGCAAGCCGCGGGCCGGCCTGGGGTGCCGGGCGCCCATGGCTTCGTAGTAGGAATTGAACAGATAGCCGAAGTCCGGATCGAACGGCGCGTATTGGGCCAGGTGCGTGGCGAGGACGAAGGTCTCGAAGAACCACGCCGTATGGGCAAGATGCCATTTGGTCGGGCTGGCGTCGGCCATCGACTGCGCCGCCTGGTCCTCGGCCGAAAGGGGGGCGGCCAGAGCGAGGCTTGCGCGCCTCACCTGGCGATAGCGCGCGATCAGGCCGGCGGAGGGATCGAGCGTAATGGGCTCGGCCAGATCGAGGGCCGGGGCGTCGTCGGACGGCGACATGCTCTTCACGGCTCCCGTTGCGGCGAGGCGGCCAAGGACCTTCAGCCCGTCGCATGAATTGGGCCATGGCCGTCAACGCCGCAAGGGCCGATGGGTTGCGGTCAGGGCTCCGTTCAGGGAATCAGGAGAACCCGGCCGACCGCCTTGCGGCTTTCGATATAGGCGTGGGCGGCGGCGGCCTCGGACAGCGGGAATGTCCTGTCGATCACCACCTTCAGAGCGCCGCGCGCCGCCTCTTCGATCAGACGCTGGATGTTGGCCCGCACCCGCGGCGTGGCGATTTCGGCGCCCAGAAAGATTCCGCGCAGGGTGCGGTTGCCGCCCATCAGGCTGGAGACATCCACCCGCATGGGCTCGCGCCCGGCGGCCCCGACCATGGAGACGCGTCCCCGATAGGCCAGGGCCCGCAGGCTGGCCTGCAAGGTCGAGCCGCCCACGCTATCGACCACCAGATCGACCCCCTTCTTGTCGGTGACGCGCATGACCCAGGCGACGACGTCCTCGCGCGCATAGTTGCCGCCATGGTTGAGCCTCAGAGCTTCGAGGCGTCGAAGCTTCTCGTCGCTGGAGGCGGTGGCCAGGACCGTTGCGCCGGCCCGCTTGGCGAGCTGAATGGCCGCCACCCCCACCCCGCTGGCGCCCGCCTGAATGAGCACGGTTTCGCCAGGCATCAAGCGCCCCGCCTCGAAGAGGCATTCGTCGGCGGTCCCGAAGGTCACCGGCATGACGGCGGCGAGCTTGACATCGAAACCCTTCGGAATGGGCCAAGCCCCGCTCGCCGCGACGGCGCGAAGCTCGGCATGGGAGCCGGACGCGCCGCAGGTGGCAACCTTCTGGCCCACCTTCAGATCGGCGACCTCCGCGCCCACTTCGACGATTTCGCCGGCCGCCTGATAGCCGACGATGTGCGGCCGGCCGGTCAGGGCGCCGCGCCAGCGGTTGAGGATGTCGCCGCCCTCGACACTGACCGCTTCGACCCTGATGACGATCCCCTTGGGATGACAGGGAGGATCGGGAACGTCCTGGTATTTCAGGACGCCTGGCTCGCCGTTCTCATAGTAGACCGCCGCCTTCATTGTCGATCTTCCGCGCGGACGCTCCTTGCGGCGTCTGGGAAATCATGCGGCGATCGGCGAGGAAATGCAAAGGGGCGCGCCTCTCCGGCAACCCCCGAAAGCCCGGCCCTCCCTTTGAGGGGAAGGCCAGGGAATATTTCATCGGTTCAGAGGCTAGGCGTTCATTACCGCGGGTCTGGCGATCATCATCGGCGCCCTGGCCTGCCAATCGGCATGACCGACACTGATGGCCGCGCCGGCGTGGGCCCCCAGGCCGGCGGCGGCGGCGATGAACCGCTGCGCGCTCGCCGAAGACGCCGTTGTCGGATCCACCACCTTCGTGCCGCCCTCGCCATCGCTGGTGATGGTGAAACCGGAGCCGAGAAAGTCGCCCCTGAACGCAATGTGCGCCGTATGTGGGCCGTCGGTGACGGTGAGAGTGCCTCCGGCCGACGTGCCACTGTAGGTGGCCTTGGTCGAACTCCCAAAGGCGATGTCCGTCAGATCTAGGGAGGTGGCGTCGGTCTTGGAGAAGCCCGACACCGTGCCGGTGTAGCTTTGGGAATGAGCCAGTTCGACGGCGCCAGTCGCACCGAAAACCAGGTTCTGGGTGAACGTCGATGTGAAATCGATCGTCCCGCCATTGACGAACGCCTCTCCCGCTCCGCTGACCGCCCCATTGACGACAAGCGTTCCGCCCTCGGAATCGAGCCGTCCGCCGTTGTCGATCGCGCTAGAGATTGTCACCGCGCTTCCGTGTGAAGCGATGATCGCGCCGGCGTTTTCAATTGTATTGGCCCCGGTATTTATGAACAAACCGGCGGTCGCGTTGCCCACGATTACGCCGGCCGTTTCATTGACCAAGGTCAACACGCCGTTGCCAAGTAGGCCGCCACCGGTAATCCGGTTGTCTACATTGGTCAAGGTCGCCGTGCCGCTTACCCCGAAAATGCGGTTTTCGATCCGCTGAGTCATCACGACCTCACCGCCGCCACTCAAGGTGGCGCCGTTCGCGCCGACGATCAGATCGGTGATTTCAGGGTGGGCGAGCGTGGAGGCGACCACGATCTTCCCGGTGTTGTTGAACGTTCCCTCCATCGTGAGGTTGGAACCGGGGCCGATGGTCAGCACGCCAAGGATATTGACCGTCTCGCTCCTGCCGTCGAGCACGCTCCCTCCAACGTTGGCGATGACTACGCCCCTGTTGACGGTTTCGAGCGTGCCGCCGATCACCGTGGCGCCTTCCAGATCCACCCGACCGCCGTTGCCTTCGATGAGGCCGCCGGAGGTGTTGTCGATCGTGGAAAAGATGGCCAGGCCGGCGCGGTTCGTGGCCTCAAGCAATCCACGATTGGTCACCGCAGCCGACGCGCCGAGAATGAGGGCCTTCGACTGATTGGCGTCGACGATCCCCGCCGCCTCGTTGACAAAGCCGACGTGGGTGATGAAGCCGGAGCCGGAAATGGTGTTGTTGACATTGGTGAGCACCGCGCCGGCGGCCCCGTCGATGACATTCAGCGGCACGTTGCTCAGGTTGACGTGGCCACCGCCGGTCAGCGTCGTGGCGCCGACGGCCCTCAGATACGTCGTCTGATCGGTGTCCAGCAGGCCCAGCAGATGGGGCTGACCATTAAGCACGATGGTCCCCGTGTTGTTGAACGTCCCGCCGATTTCAAGCGTCGCGCTGCCGCCCAACAAAATATTGAGAACCGGCACTATGAAAACCGCGTCCTGGACGATGATCGTGCCAGCGTTGGCGCCGCCGCCGGTGCCGTTGATCGCCCGCAGTGTGGTGTTCCCGCCCAACAGGTCGAGCACGTCGATGTCCCCCGTGACCTCCACGGTGGCGTTGGAGCTGGTCTGGATGCCGCCGACCGTCTGGGTGCCCCCGAGCAACAGGCCGAGCACGCCGGATTTACAAACGACCGTGTAGGCGCCGGGCGCGTCGATGACCGCATTGTCGCCCGCGCCGGGCACCGTGCCGGTGTTCCAGCTCAATGGATTTTGGAAAAATCCATTGACGCCGGTTGTCCAGTGAATGTTAGCCATGGCCTTGCCTCCGATTGTGCGTCGAGCGTCCCACGGTCGCTCGCTCAGGGATCCCTCGCCTTGGGACGGCCCGAAAGCCGCCCAAGTTAAGCCGCAACGACCACGAGGCCGGATCGTTCCCTTAACGCTGATCATAATCGCGTCCGATGGCGGTGACGGAGGGATTCGAACCCTCGGTACGGCTTTACACCGTACAACGGTTTAGCAAACCGC
>JALYTR010000207.1 GCA_030854165.1 Pseudomonadota bacterium
AGCAGCGCTCCGATCGCCGCGCAGACGGCGATGGCCAGGGTGTACCAGGTGACCACGAAGAGCGCCGCCGTCTCGTCGCAATAAAGGCCGTACACCGTGGCGCCCGCCGCGCCGGCCAGCAGCCCCCCCGCCGCGCCGGCCATGGCCAGACGGGTGGGGGCCAGCCGGCGGAGGGCCCAGACGATGGCCAGGAAGACCGGCGCCGCCAGCACCATGATGTTGAAGGAACAGCTCCGCCAGGTGTGGCCGAGCCACAGAGCACCGGTCTCTCCGGGCGTCGCGCGGGCGATCTGCAGGGCGGCCAGGACGATCATGGCCGCGATGGCCGCCAGGACGATCAGCGGCCCGCGGCCCAGCCTGCCATCCGGACGAGCCAGCCTCCCGACCAGGAACAGGCCGGCGAAACCAAGCGCGACCGTGTAGGACGCCTTCATCCAGAACGCGCCGGTCCGGGCCGCCTCTCCCAAGGGTCTTAGCCCGAGCCACGCGCCGAGCAGGACCAGGGCTACGGCGGTCCCCAGGAGTGCGGCGACGGCGATCCGGTCGGTCACTGGAACCGGCTCGATGGGCGCCGCCTCGGCGGCGAGGGTGGCGATCAGATCAGCGGTCCTCATCGCGAACCTCCTTCGCGAGGCGCTTCATGGCCCGGTGGACGCTGACCTTGACCGCCGAAACCGACATGCCGCTCCTGGCCGCCGCCTCGTCCATCGATAGACCGGCCAGCTTCACATCGGCCATCAAGGCCCGCTGGCGCGCCGGCAGTTTGCCAAGGAGCGTTTCGATGTCGCGGCGCACCGCGCCTTCCTCCGGGTTTTCGACCGCGAAGAGGTCGCCCGCATCCTCAAGAGGCACGGCATGGCGCGACCCGACCCGCCGATAGTGGTCGAGAAGCTTGTAACGGGCGATGGCGTACACCCACGGCGTGAACGGCGCCGCGCGGTCGTAGACGGCACGCTTGAGATGAATGGCCAGCACGGTTTCCTGAACCAGATCTTCCACGTCCGCCGCTCCGCCTCCCAGCCGCCGGCGAAAATGGCCGCGCAGATAGCCGCTCAGGATGGCCAGAAGTTCGCCATAGGCCGCGCCGTCGCCGTCCAGGGCCGCGATCATCAGCGCCTTGAGCCGAGCTTCCACGCCTGTCGCGCCCTGATCCGTAATTCGCGTCCGGGACTATAAGCGTTACACCGCTTCGAGCCGCCGCGTAACCGATGGGCGCGCCAGCGCGAATTCACCCTCAAGCGCTCGGCGATCGGCCAATTCCACGCCGGCGCCTCACCAAAGGCTTTTGAACACCATGTCCACCCTCTCGACGCCCCTCCCCTCCCTCATCTGGCCGCGCACCGCCCTGGCCGCCGGCGCGACCGCCCTGTCGATCGCCGCCGCCCTGAGCGCCTGTTCGCCGGCCCAGGCTTCGATCCGCCTTCCCGCTCCGGCCGTCGATGTTCCGGCCACGACCGGGCCGCAGAGCGTCGTCCTGGCCGGCGGTTGCTTCTGGGGAGTCCAGGGCGTGTTCGCCCACGTGCGGGGCGTCAAGCAGGTGGTCGTTGGCTACGCGGGCGGCAAGCAGGCGACGGCCAACTACGAAACGGTGAGCACCGGGACCACCGGCCATGCCGAATCGGTGCGGATCACCTTCGATCCCAAAGAGATCACCTATGGCGGAATCCTGCGCATCTTCTTCTCGGTGGCGACCGACCCCACCCAGGTCAACCGTCAGTTCCCCGACAGCGGGACGCAGTACCGCTCGGAAGTCTTCTATGCGAACCCGTCGCAGAAAATGGTCGCCGATCGGTATATCGCCCAACTGAACCGCGCCAAGGTCTTCAACCACCCCATCGCCACCCGGGTCGATCCCGACACCGGCTTCTTCCGCGCCGAGGCCCATCACCAGGATTATCTGGTCCGCCACCCGGAGGCCCCCTACATCGCCACTTTCGATGCGCCCAAGGTCGCCGCGCTCAAGACCCTGTTCCCGGCCGACTATCGGGCCAAGCCGGTCACCGCGCTTTAGAGCTGATTTCCTTGAGTATTCAGACTAAATAATCCCGCGTGTTCGCCCGCTGGCGGATGCCTCCTCCGTCACGGCGCAAGAAAACGCGCCGCGCCACCTCTCCCGCTTCGCGAGGGAAGAGAAGGAAAGGTTGCGTCCTCTTCGCGGGGGAAGCGGACCGCGGCGCCTCTTCGCCGCGTGACGGAGGGGCGTCCGGCGACGGACTTATGACCGATCCGCGTCTCTCACGCTGATCGGCAGGTTCTCGAACAGCATCGGCGCGGGGCTCGTGCGCGCGCCTTCGATGGAGAGCATCCGCGCCTTGGTGGCGACCCCGCCGGGGGCGGAAAAGCCGCCGACCTTGCCGCCCGAGCCCAGGACGCGGTGGCAGGGAACGATGATGGGCGCCGGATTGGCGCCCAGCGCCCGGCCGACCTCGCGCGCCGCGCCCGGTTCTCCGAGCCGGATCGCGATTTCGCCATAGGTGAGCGTCTCGCCGGGAGGAATGGCGCGGGCGATCCCGTAGACCCTTCGCTCGAAGTCCGGCGCGTCCTGGAGGTCGAGAACCACGCCGCTCAGATCTGTGGCCTCTCCGGCCAACAGGGTCGTCATGCCATCGATGGCCGTTCGCACATCGGGCGGCGGCGGCGCCTCGACCGCGTCCGGAAATCGCCGCGTCAGCCGCGCGCGGGTCTGCCGCTCGCGCGCCTGGGGAAGTTCGACGCCGACGACGCCGCGCCCGCTCCACACCACTCCGGCCACGCCGATGGCGGTCTCGAACAGGGTGAAACCTTGAGCATTCATCATCGCTTGTCACTCTACCACGAAAGCTCGCGGAGAGCCTGCCTCGGCGCTCGGCCTTTTGCGGCGGGCGTTCTTGTGCTTTGAGAGACAGGCGCGCCGCCCTTCCTGGAGCCCTTCTTGACCGAACCTCGACCGACGCCCCGGCCCAACGCCCTTGGCCTGCGCATTCCCGAGCCCAAGGCGCGTCCGGGCCAGGCGGTGGACTTCGGCGATCTGCGCCTCTCGTCGGCCGGCGCCGTGGAGCGCCCGCCCATCGACGCGGCGCCGGAAGATATCCGCGATCTCGCCTACGCCCTGATCCGGGTGCTGGACGACGAGGGCCGCGCGGTCGGACCGTGGACGCCGACGCTAAGCGCCGAGACGCTCAGGGCGGCCCTGCGGGCCATGATGCTCACCCGCGCCTTCGACGAGCGGATGTACCGCGCCCAGCGCCAGGGCAAGACCTCCTTCTACATGAAGTGCGCCGGCGAAGAGGCGGTCGCCGTCGCCCAGGCCCTGGCGCTCGCCCCCGACGACATGTGCTTTCCGACCTACCGCCAGCAGGGCCTGCTCATCGCCCGCGGCTATCCGCTGATCGAGATGATGAACCAGGTGCTTTCCAACGCCCTCGATCCCCTGAAAGGGCGCCAACTGCCGGTGCTCTATTCGAGCCGCGAGTATGGGTTCTTCTCGATCTCCGGGAACCTCGGCACCCAGTACAGCCAGGCGGTCGGCTGGGCGATGGCCTCGGCCTACAAGCACGACACCCGGATCGCCGCCGCCTGGATCGGCGACGGATCCACCGCCGAGGGAGACTTCCACCACGCCCTGACCTTCGCCTCGGTCTATCGCGCGCCAGTCGTGCTCAACGTGGTCAACAACCAGTGGGCGATTTCCTCGTTCCGGGGCATCGCCTGCGATGCCGAGGCTCCGTTCGCGTCACGGGCGGTCGGCTACGGCCTCGCCGGCCTGCGCGTCGATGGCAACGACTTTCTGGCCGTGTACGCGGCGACCGCCTGGGCGGTGGAGCGGGCCCGCGCCAACCTCGGCGCCACCCTCATCGAACTGGTCACCTATCGGGCCGAGGGCCATTCCACCAGCGACGATCCCAGCCAGTACCGCCCCGCCGACGAGGCCGCCGGCTGGCCGCTGGGCGATCCCATCGCGCGGCTTAAGGCTCACCTCATTGCCCTCGGCGAATGGTCGGAAGACCGGCACGGCGCGCTGCACAAGGAGCTCACCGAAACCGTGCGCGCCGCCGGCAAGGAAGCGGAGGCCGTCGGCACCCTTTCCACCGGCTCCAAGCCCAGCGTTCGGGAGATGTTCGAGGAAGTCTACAAGGAGATGCCCTGGCACATCCGTGAGCAGCGCCAGGAAGCGGGGGTCTAAAGCATGGCCACCATGAACATGATTCAGGCCCTCAACTCGGCGATGGACGTGATGCTGTCGCGCGACCCGGACGTCTTGATCTTCGGCGAGGACGTCGGCTTTTTCGGCGGCGTGTTCCGGGCCACCGAGGGCCTGCAGAAGAAATATGGCCTCGAGCGCTGCTTCGATGCGCCGATCGCCGAGGCCGGGCTGATCGGGGTGGCCGTGGGCATGGGCGCCTATGGCTTGCGGCCCGTGGTCGAGATCCAGTTCGCCGACTATATCTATCCCGCCTACGACCAGATTGTTTCGGAGGTGGCCAAGCTGCGCTACCGCTCGGCCGGCCAGTTCACCGCGCCGCTTACCATACGAACGCCCTATGGCGGCGGCATCTTCGGCGGACAGACCCATAGCCAGAGTCCAGAAGCCTTGTTCACCCACGTGGCGGGCCTCAAGGTGGTCATCCCGTCCAACCCCTATGACGCCAAGGGCCTGCTGATCGCCGCTATCGAGGCGGACGATCCGGTCATCTTCCTGGAGCCCAAGCGCATCTACAATGGCCCCTTCGACGGCCACCACGAGCGGCCGGTGTCGCCCTGGGCCAAACACCCGGCCAGCGCGGTGCCGGAGGACTACTACATCGTCGCGCTCGGCGAGGCGGCCATTCTGCGCGCCGGCGAGGCGGTCACGGTGCTCGCCTATGGCACCATGGTCCATGTCGCGCTGGCGGCGGTCGAGGAAACCGGCATCGACGCCGAGGTGATAGAC
>JALYTR010000208.1 GCA_030854165.1 Pseudomonadota bacterium
CGCCCCAGCCGCTCGCCCACCGCGCGGGCGGTGGCGACGTTGACCTCGCCGGCCAGGAGCTGGGTCTTCCACAAGGGGTGGTCGGCCTCCGGCAGAAACTCCATGGCCAGAAAGCCGCGCTCGGCGTCCAGCACCAGGGGCTTTGGGGCGGACCCGGGAACGAGGGCCCGCGCGGTCTCGAACCAGCGGTATTCAAAGAGCGCGCGGCCAACGGGCGCCCGCCAATCGTCGGCGACGTTGAGCTTGGCCAACGCTCGCTTGACGCAGATCGCCCGGCCGCCGGCCTCCGCCTTCCAGGCGTTGCACGACACCCCGCCGGAGAGGGGCGTCCAGGTCGGCTCGCCCGCCAGGCCCGCGCTGGCGGCGAAGGCTCCGAGCGCGGGGTCGATCGGGGCGGCCATGACCCCTCTCTAAGCCCATTCCCGAGCGTATGGGTTCGGGAAATTTGCCGGACAGGCGCGTCGACGATCCGCGGGCGAAGGCGGCGGCGTGACCTGGCGTTGAAGCGGTGGTAGTCGGCAACTTTGAGCCTATGGGAGGGGAAGATGACCACCGAAACCGTCGCCTGGCCGGCGAAGACGCGCGAAGTGCGCAACGCCTACCAGGACTCCACCCGCTGGAACGGCTTTGAGTTTCGCGACGGCGACGTCGTGGTCGCCACCTGGGCCAAGACCGGGACGACCGGGACTCAGCAGATCGTCTGGCAACTGCTGAACGGCGCGCCCGAGGGGACGTTCGAGACAGCCGTGTGTCCGTGGGTCGATATGCGCCCGCCCGACTTCGCCGAGATGATCGCGGCGGTAAAGGCCCAGACCGGCCGGCGCTGCCTCAAGACCCACCTGCCCATCGACGCGCTCGTCTACAGTCCGATGGCAAAATACATCTTTGTCGGCCGAGACGCCCGGGACGTGACCTGAGCGCCTACAACCACCAAGCTGGCTACACCGATGCCGCAATGGCCATGCTGAACGAGACGCCGGGGCGAATCGGTCCGCCGGCGGCGCGGCCCACCGGCGACGTCCGCCAATACTATCTCGATTTTCTCGAGCACGACGAGTGGCCGGGATTTGGCGGCAATCCGTTCTGGGCTCACACCCAGGGCTGGTGGGACGCGCGCCATCTGCCCAACCTGCTGCTGGTTCATTTCGCCAATCTCAAGGCCGATCTCGCCGGCGAGGTCCGCCGCATCGCCGACTTCATCGGCGTCACGCTCAGTGAGGAAACGCTGCCCGCGATCCTCGCCCATTGCGATATCGCCTACATGCGGGAAGGCGCGGCGGCCGGGCGGATGGCCACGACTTGGAAGGACGGCGCCGCCACCTTCTTTAACCGGGGAACCAACGGCCGCTGGCGCGACGTGCTCAGCCCCGCCGAGATCGCCCGCTGCGATGAGGTGGCGGCGCGGCGTCTGACCGCCGACTGCGCCCACTGGCTGAAGACCGGGCGCCCGCAGGACTGACCGGGTCTAAAACGCTCGCCGCAGCTCG
The DNA here is from genome assembly GCA_030854165.1 of Pseudomonadota bacterium. Lineage (GTDB taxonomy): Bacteria > Pseudomonadota > Alphaproteobacteria > Caulobacterales > Caulobacteraceae > Acaudatibacter. The sequence goes on from JALYTR010000208.1 coordinate 1,488, forward strand.
TCGGCCAAGTCGGTCTTCTCCCACGAAAAACCGCCGTCGTCCTCCGGCGCGCGACCGAAGTGGCCGTAGGCGGCGGTGCGGGCGTAGATGGGGCGGTTGAGCTTGAGGTGTTCGCGGATGGCGCGCGGGGTGGCGCCGCCGATGAGCTGCGGGAGGATGGCTTCGAGGCGGGCCGGATCGACCTCGCCGGCGCCGTGCAGATCGACGTAGAAGCTCAACGGGTGGGAGACGCCGATGGCGTAGCCGATCTGGATGGTGCAGCGCTCGGCCAGGCCCGCGGCGACCACGTTCTTGGCCAGATAGCGGCAGGCGTAGGCGCCGGAGCGATCGACCTTGGTGGGATCCTTGCCGGAGAAAGCGCCCCCGCCGTGCGGAGCCGCGCCACCGTAAGTGTCGACGATGATCTTGCGCCCGGTCAGGCCGCAGTCGCCGTCGGGGCCGCCGATGACGAAGTTGCCGGTCGGGTTGATGTGCCAGGCGGTTTCGTCCGTGGCGAAGCCCTCGGGCAGGACACCCAGAATGTAAGGTCGTACGATATGGTCGATGTCGGCGGGGGACAGGCCCGCGCGGTGCTGGGTGGAAAGGACGATGGAGGCGGCGCGCACCGGCTTGCCGTTCTCATAGACCAGGGTCACCTGACTCTTGGCGTCCGGCTCCAGGCCGATCGAGGCGTCGGCGTGGCGAGCCGCCGCAAGGCTCCGCAGAATGTTGTGGGAATACTGCAGGGTGGCCGGCATCAGTTCGGGAGTTTCGGCGGTGGCGTAGCCGAACATGATCCCTTGGTCGCCCGCCCCCTCGTCCTTGTTGCCGGCCGCATCGACGCCCATGGCGATATCGGCCGATTGTTCGTGGAGGTGACAGGCGAAGTCGGCGGTCTTCCAGTGGAAGCCGGCCTGCTCGTAGCCGATGTCCCTGACCGCCGCGCGGACCTTTTCCTCAAGGGACTCAATAACGCCGGCCGGGCCGCGCACCTCGCCGGCCAGGACGATGCGGTTGGTGGTGACCAGGGTCTCGCAGGCGACGCGGGAAACCGGATCGGCGGCCAGGAAGGCGTCCACCACGGTGTCGGAGATGCGGTCGGCCACCTTGTCGGGGTGCCCCTCGGACACACTCTCGCTGGTGAACAGATAGCTGGCGCGGGAAGGGTTCATGAAAAGCTTCGGTTCCTGATCGTGGACGGACCTTGCCGGTCGGGCGGCGCGGCGCGTAGCATGAAACACGACGCAGGGATATAAGGCTTTTGTTATATGGCTGGCGGGCGTTGGCGGATCACCGCCCCGCCGGCGCCGATTGTGGAGAGCGCCATGCGACTTGCCCTCAGCCTCATTCTGACCTTTTGCCTGGTCGGCTGTGGCCCCGCCAGGAGCGCCCCGGCCCCGATGCGGCTCACCTCGGCTGCCGTCGGCGCGGGCGGGCGGATCGCGGAGCGCCAAAGCGCCTATGGCCAGAACCGCTCGCCGCCGCTTTCCTGGACCGGGGTGTCGGGAGCCAGGACCTATGCGATCGTCCTGGAAGACCCCGACGCGCCGGGCCCGCGCCCGTTCGTCCACTGGACGATCTGGAACATCCCCGGCGAGGCGACGTCTCTGCCCGAAGGAATTGCCGGCGTTGCGCGCCCGCCAGTCCCGTCCGGCGCTCTCCAGGGCGCCAACGACGCCGGCGGAACCGGCTATTTTGGCCCCAAGCCTCCCAGCGGCGTCCATCACTACCGCATCCAGGTCTTCGCGCTGGACGCACCCCTGAACTTGCCGGGCGGCGCGGGGCGAAGCGCCCTATCGACGGCCATGAACGGCCATGTCATCGCCAGGGGCGAGTTGGCGGCGACCTTCGCGGCCCCGTAGGGGATTATCGCGCCTGGGGGGCCGAACTTGCCGTCAGGACAAAGGGAATGTTGGCCGGGGTCATGATCTTCGCGATGTCCCTGAAAATCGAAACGGACACGCCCGGCGCGGGCGCGTCGCGCTGCAGGGTCACCCAGGCGACGATCGTCGCCCCGGTGGCCGGAAAGTAATAGTTGGAGGTATTGTAGCCGGGAAGGCCGCCGGTATAGCCATACCAGCCGGCGCTGCAGCCGATGCCCAGCCCGAACGCCCGATTGCCCTGGCCGGTGGAGACGCACTTGAGCCGCGCCCGCTGCGTCGCCGCGCCGTTGGTCTTTCCCTCGACATAGAGAGCCACCCAGCGCTTCATGTCGGCCGGATCGGAGATCATCTCGCCCGCCGTGCCCATCAGCGAGACCGGGATCGTGCCGCTGACATCCTTCCAGGCGCCGTGTTTGTCGAGTTCATAGCCATGCGCCCAGGGCTCGGGCATCGCCTGGGTCGCCGGATAGCTGGTGTGGGTCAGCTTGAATGGCCTCAGCAGGCGCTTGTCGATCTGGTCGGCGACGGTGTCTCCGGTCAAGCTTTCGACGATGAGGCCAAGAATCAGGTAGTTGGTGTTGCTGTAGTTGAAGGCCGCGCCCGGCGCGAAATACGGCTTCTGCTTCACCGCCCAGCCGACGATCGTACGCGGACCGACCGTCGTGCCCGGCTTCATCGCCAAGCGCTCGAATTCCGGCGTGTCGTAGCCCTCGAAGAGACCGCTGCGCATCTGGCAGAGTTCCCGCACGGTGATGTGCGCGGCGCCCGGAATAGTCACGCCGAGCGAGAAGCGGCTGAGCGGGTCGTCGAGGCTCAGCTTGCCCTCGTCCACCAGCTGCAAGAGCACGCTGATCACAAAGGTCTTGGTGTTGCTGCCGATCCGGAAATGGTCGTCGAAGGTGAGCGGTCGGCCCGTCGCCAGATCCGCCTGCCCGAAGGCGTGAACATAGGCGCCCCCCTTGCCGTCCCAGACCCCAATCAGCACCCCCGGAACCGGCGTGAGCCCGCCAAAGGCGCGGCGCTCCTTCTCCACCGCTTTGGCAATGGCCGAGTGCACGGCCGGATCGGCCGCCGAAACCTGGGCGGGCGCGGCGCGGGCCGGGACGGCGGAGCTAAGCGCTACGCCCAGCGCCAGCGCGGCGCCTAAAAACGCGATGTGGGCCATGGTCTCCCCTGAAGGCTTCGCCTTTGCGCATCATGCCAAAATCGACGGGCCATGGCCACGGGAAGTCGCTTCAACCCCAGGCGATGAAATCCCGCGCCGCGTCGCTCCAGGCGGCGACGATGGCGTGGGCGCCGGATTCGCGGAGATGCGGGATGTCGCCGGGCAGGATGTGGCCGCCGGCGATCAGCGCCCAGGCGGTCATGCCGGCGGCGCGGGCGGCGAGGATTCCGTTGACGCTGTCCTCGATGGCCAGGCACCTCTCCGGAGCGACTCCCAGTCCGGCGGCGGCGAGGAGAAAGAGATCGGGAGCGGGCTTGCCGCGCGCCACCTGGTCGCCGGCATAGACGTGCGGGGCGAAGGCGTCCCACAGGC
>JALYTR010000209.1 GCA_030854165.1 Pseudomonadota bacterium
GAGCAGCCGCCTCCCGACCCGAATGACGACCACCACACCCTTGTCTTTTCAGGATATTATTCTGACCCTCCATGCGTTCTGGAGCGCGCGGGGCTGTGTGATTCTGCAGCCGTACGACCTGGAGGTGGGGGCGGGTACGTTGCATCCGGCCACCGTTCTGCGCGCCCTGGGTCCCACGCCCTGGCGGGCCGCCTACGTCCAACCCTCGCGCAGACCCTCTGACGGACGATATGGCGACAACCCCAATCGCCTGCGCCAGTTCCACCAGTATCAGGTCATCCTCAAGCCCAACCCCCCCGATATGCAGGACCTCTATCTCGCCTCCCTCGAAGCGGTGGGGATCAACGCCACCTTGCATGACATCCGGTTCGTCGAGGACGACTGGGAAAATCCGACGGTGGGCGCCTGGGGGCTGGGCTGGGAGGTGTGGTGCGACGGCATGGAGATCAGCCAGTACACCTATTTCCAACAGGTCGGCGGCCTGGACGTCCGTCCCGTCTCCGGTGAACTGACCTATGGCCTCGAACGACTCGCGCTCTATGTCCAGGGCGTGGACAACGTTTACGATCTTGCTTTCAACGATCCGCAAAGTCCTGATTTCAAGACCTATGGCGAGGTCTTTCTGGAAAACGAGCGCGAATTCTCGGCCTATGAACTGGAAGTGGCCGACGTCGCGGTCCTGAAACGCCAGTTCGAGGATATGGAACGCGCCGTCGCTGGGCTCCTGGCGGCGCGCGGACGCCAGGGCCAGCCGCTGGTTCTTCCCGCCTACGATCATGTGCTGAAGGCCTCGCACCTTTTCAATCTTCTGAATGCGCGCGGGGCCATCGCGGTGGCGGAGCGACAAAGCTATATTGGCCGCATCCGCGATCTCGCCAAATCCTGCGCCGTGGCCTGGGTCGAAATGGAACGGGCCGGGGCCTAGGGCATGCCGCAGCTTCTGCTGGAACTTTTTTCGGAGGATATCCCCGCGCGCATGCAGGCGGGCGCGGCGCGCGACCTGGACCGCCTGCTTCGCGACCATCTGGCCCGCGCCGATCTCGCCTTCGACTCTCTGCGCGCGTTCGCCGGTCCGCGGCGCTTGACGGCGGTGGCGGACGGATTGCCGCTCGCCCAGGCCGACCGCGCCGAAGAGCGCAAGGGTCCGCGCGTCGGCGCGCCGGAAAAGGCCCTCGAAGGCTTCCTTCGCTCGACCGGGACGCCCCGCCAATCTCTGATCACCCGCGACGGCGTCTACTTCGCGACCCTGGCGCGGCCAGGGCGATCGACCGCGGAAATCATCGCCGAGATCGTCCCAGCCATCACGCGCGCCTTTCCCTGGCCGAAATCGATGACCTGGGGAGATGGGACGCTGCGTTGGGTGCGGCCTCTGCGCCGCGTCCTCTGCGCGTTCGACCGGCGGGTCGTCTCCTTCGAGATCGACGGCCTCGCCGCCGACGACCAGAGTGAGGGGCATCGCTTCATGGGCGAAGCTGGCCCGTTCCGGGCGCGGGATTTCGACGAATACCGCCGGGCTCTGGCGGCGAGGTTCGTGGTTCTGGATGTCGAAGAGAGGCGCCGCCGCATCCTGGATGGGGCGCGCTCCCTGTGCGCTGGGCACGACCTGGAATTGGTCGAGGATGACGGTCTTCTGGCCGAAGTCGCCGGCATGGTCGAATGGCCGGTTCCGTTGCTGGGAGCGATGGATGGGGCCTTTCTCGATCTGCCGGCGGAGGTCATCCGCGCCTCCATGCGCGCCCATCAACGGTATTTCGCGATTCGCGGCGCGGATGGGACTCTGGCGCCGCGGTTCGTAACCGTGGCCAATATCGAGGCCGTCGATGGTGGGGCGCTCATAGCCGCCGGCGCGGCGCGGGTGCTCTCGGCGCGGCTCGCCGACGCCCGCTTCTTCTGGGATGAGGATCGGCGGATTCCGCTTGAAGTTCGACTTGAGACGCTCAAAGGCGTCACCTTCCACGCCAAACTCGGGACCATGGATGAGCGCGTCCGGCGCATCGAAGCCCTGGCCCGCGAAATCGCCCCGGCCGTTGGCGCGCCTCCCGAATTGGCCGCTCAAGCGGGGCGCCTGGCCAAGGCGGATCTCGCCACGGCCATGGTCGGCGAATTTCCCGAACTGCAGGGGATCATGGGCGGCTACTACGCGCGCGCCGAGGGGATGGACGGCGCCGTCGCCGACGCCATCGCCAATCATTACAAGCCCCAGGGCCCCAGCGATGGCTTGCCGCGGGCGCCGGTCTCCATCGCCGTCGCCCTGGCCGACAAGCTGGACACCCTGGTCGGGTTCTTCGAGATCGGTGAAAAGCCGACCGGCTCGCGCGATCCGTTCGCTCTTCGCCGCACCGCACTGGGAGTCATCCGGATGGCGCTGGCCCAGGGCGCCGGACTGAAACTGCGCCCCTTGATCGCCTATGCGGGGGTGGGCGTCGCCGTCAGCGTCATCAGGCACGTCGCCGATTCGCGGTTGAACACTCTGAGCTATCGCCAGGCCGTGGCGGCCTTCGCCGATCCCGCCGCCGAATTCGCCGCCGCCGACGCTCTGGAGGCGACCTTCCGCGATCTGGGAGAACGGGGATCCTCCGAGGCGCTGGATTTCTGGCGCGGCCTGGATGACGACGCGTGGATTGAGGAGGTGCTCGCCTTCATTCTCGATCGCCTGAGGGTCCTTCTCCGCGACCAGGACGTTCGTCACGATCTGTGCGACGCGGCCTTGGCCGTGGGCGACGACGATCTGGTTCGCGCGGTGGCGCGGGTGCGGGCGCTGGAGGCGTTCCTGGCCACCGACGACGGGGCCAATCTGCTGGCCGGCGGCAAGCGGGCCATCAACATCCTCCGCGCCGAGGCGAAGAAGGGGCCGTTGCCGGCTGGAGAGCCGGCGCGAAAATCGACCCTGCCGCCGCAGGAGGCGGCCCTCATCGACGCTCTATCGGCCGCGCGGCCGCGAATCGAGATGGCGCTCGCGGTCGGGGATTTCGCCGCCGCCCTCAGCGCGCTGGCCGATCTGCGCGGCCCGGTGGACGCCTTCTTCGACAAGGTTCTGGTGAATTCATCCCTCGCCGCGGAAAGGGAAAATCGGCTCCGCCTCCTGGCGCAAATCAAGAACGCCATGGACCAGGTGGCGGACTTCTCGGCAATTTCAGGCTAGGAGAGGCGATGGATCGGGATGCCGAGACGAAATGGGTCTATGCCTTCGGCGGCGGCGCGGCGGAAGGCGCCGCGGCGATGAAGGAATTGTTGGGCGGCAAGGGCGCCAATCTGGCGGAAATGTCGTCCCTTGGCTTGCCCGTTCCGCCGGGCTTTACCCTGACGACCGAGGCTTGCAATCGCTTCTACGATGACCAGGGCGTCTATCCGCCCCAGTTGAAGGACCAGCTCTCTGCCGCGCTCGGCGCGGTTGAATCCCTGGTTGGAAAACGCTTTGGCGATCCGCTCAATCCGCTCCTGGTCTCGGTGCGTTCGGGCGCCCGCGCCTCCATGCCCGGCATGATGGATACGGTGCTCAACCTGGGTCTCAACGACGCCACGGTCGAGGGCCTGGCGCGCCTGGCCGACGATGGGCGCTTCGCCTTCGACAGCTACCGCCGGTTCATCCAGATGTATTCCAACGTGGTGTTGGGTCTCGACCATCATATGTTCGAGGAGATTCTGGATGACCGCAAGGATGGCCTTGGGCTCGCCGTCGATACCGCTCTGACCGTCGATGACTGGCGGGCGGTCGTCGATGAGTACAAGGCGGCGGTGGAACGCGAGCGGGGCGAGGCCTTTCCGCAGGAGCCGCGCGATCAGCTCTGGGGCGCCATTGGCGCGGTGTTCGAGAGCTGGAACAACGACCGGGCCAAGTTCTATCGCCGCATGCACGATATACCCGACGCCTGGGGCACCGCCGTCACGGTTCAGGCCATGGTGTTCGGCAACATGGGCGAGACCAGCGCCACCGGCGTTGCTTTCACTCGCAATCCATCTACCGGAGAGCACCGGCTCTACGGCGAGTTCCTGATCAACGCCCAGGGCGAGGATGTCGTGGCCGGCATCCGGACCCCGCAACCGCTCACGGCGGCGGCGCGTGAGGAAATGGGCGAGACGGCCCCTTCCATGGAAGAGACCATGCCGGAGGTTTTCGGTCAGTTCAGTCAAGCGGTCGGACGGCTGGAGGGCCACTACCGCGACATGCAGGACATCGAATTCACGGTCGAACGCGGCCGGCTTTACATGCTGCAGACGCGGAACGGCAAGCGTACCGCCAAGGCGGCGCTCAAGATCGCCGTCGATCTGGCGCGAGAGGGGTTGATTGCGCGCGAGGAGGCCATCCTGCGCATCGACGCCGCGTCCTTGGACCAGCTCCTCCATCCGACCATCGATCCCGCCGCCGTGCGCGATCTGATCGCCATGGGCCTGCCCGCCTCACCCGGCGCGGCCACTGGCAGGATCGTCTTTTCCGCCGCCGCCGCCGAGCGGGAAGGGGCCGGGGGCGAAGCGGTGATCCTGGTGCGCGAGGAGACCTCGCCGGAGGATATTCGGGGCATGGATGCGGCCCGCGGCATTGTCACCGCCCGCGGCGGCATGACCAGCCACGCCGCCGTGGTGGCGCGCGGCATGGGCCGACCCTGCGTCTCTGGGGCCGGAGAGCTCCACATCGACGCCAAATCCGGTGAAATGCGCGCCCGAGGCCGCACCTTCCGCGCTGGCGAGATGATCACCATCGACGGTTCGCGTGGCGAGATTCTGGCCGGCCCCGTCGCCATGGTGGAGCCGGAGCTGTCCGGGGACTTCTCGACCCTGATGACCTGGGCCGACGCCGCCCGCCGCCTCAAGATCCGAGCCAACGCCGAGACCGCCGCCGACGCCAGGGCCGCCCGCCGCTTCGGAGCGGAGGGCATCGGCCTAGTGC
>JALYTR010000210.1 GCA_030854165.1 Pseudomonadota bacterium
ACCTTCTGATCCGTCACTGACGTCGCTTCCCAAGACATTAGGCAGGGTCCTCCCTGCCGGCCCGCTTAACTGTCAGCGATGTATCCCGACCAAACCGTCAGCGATCTATCCCGATCGGACCGCCGTTTCACCCCTCCCCCAGTTCCGCCAACAGCTCCTCCGTGTGCTCCCCGAGCCTCGGCGGGTGACGGCGGATGTTGGCGGGGGTGGCGGAGTATTTCACCGGCGGGCGCAGGCTGACATAGGGGCCGGCGTCGGGGTGTTCGTAGCGTTCGAACAGGCCCACCGCTTCGAGGTGCGGATCGGTCGGCAGATCGTCCAGCCGGTTCATCTTCACCACCGGGATCTGCAGGGGTTTCAAGAGCGCCAGCCATTCGTCGGTGGTGCGGGTGGGGGTGATTTCCTCGACCAGGCCGTAGAGTTCCCGCACATGGCGGGCGCGGGTCTTGTAGTCGGCGAAGCGCGGGTCCTTGCCGAAGGTCTCGGCCCAGCCGGCGGCGGCGAAGAACTGATCCCACTGGGCGTCGGTGTAGGGCAGCAGGCCGATATGGCCGTCCTTGGTGGCGAAGGGCTTGCGCTCCGGATTGGCGACCCGCGTATAGGCCCACGGCCCGGTGGGCGGATCGTAGACGTGGCCGTAGAAGTGCTCGGCCAGGGTGAAACTGGTGACGCACTCCAGCATCGGGACCTCGACGAACTGGCCCTCGCCGGTCCGCTCGCGGTGGAACAGAGCGGCTGTGATCGCCTGGGCCATGAAGAGGCCGCTCACCTTGTCGGCGACCAGGGTGGGAATGAGCCTGGGCGTCGGATCGCCGTCCACCCGCCCCAGCAGATCGGCCAGGCCAGACGCCGACTGCACCAGATCGTCATAGGCCGGCTCACCGGCGTAGGGGCCCTCCGATCCGTAGCCGGCCCCATGGACATAGACGATGTCCGGCCGCACCGCCTTCACCGCTTCGTAGTCGAGCCCCAGGCGCTTCAAGCCATCGTAGCGAACCGAGGCGGCGAAGACGTCGCTGGTGGCGATCAGGCGTTTAAGCGCCCGCGTCGCCTTCTCCTGGCGCAGATCGAGCAGCATGGAGCGCTTGTTGCGGTTGATGGTCATGTAGATGGGGCCAAGGTCTTCGGGCGCGCCGGCCGGCGGGTGGCCCGCCCAGCGCATGATGTCTCCGCCGCCCCCGCGCCGGCCGGCCGGAAACTCGATCTTGATCACATCGGCCCCCAGATCGCCCAGCATCTGAGTGGCGTAGGCGCCGAACACCACGCTGGTCATGTCCACGATGCGCACCCCTTTCAGAGGCCCGGTGGCCTGGCGCGCCAGTTCATGGGTTTTCGCCAACGTATTTCTCCCTGGACAAGACGCGTGACGTTTCCACCCTTACAGTGATCGCGAAATTCGCGAAATTCGCGGAGGCTGGGACCCGCATGGACTTCGAACTTTGCGAAGAACACCGAATGCTGGCCGACCTGGCCGGCCGGTTCGTCGATGATGAGCTGATGCCGCTGGAGGCCGCCGTGTTGGCGCGCGAGGCGGCCGGGGAGGGCCACGGCATCGGCGAGCCCGAGCGGCTGCGCATCGACGCGGTTTCCCGGAAACTGGGACTATGGGGCCTGGACGCGCCGCAAGACGTGGGCGGCGCCGACCTGCCGCACGTCGCCCTCATCGCCGTCAACGAGCATCTGGGCCGCACCGTCACCCCCTACACCCTGCCCCCGGACTCGCCCAATCTGCGCATGCTGATGGCCACGGTCACCGAGCGGCAGCGCGAGGCCTATCTCGCCCCCTATGTGCGCGGCGAGACCGTCTCGGCCATCGGCATTTCCGAGCCGGGCGCCGGCGCCGATCCGGCCGGCATGACCACCAGGGCGGTGCACGTTCCAGGTGAGAAGGAGGGCGACGACTGGGTCATCAACGGCCGCAAGATCTGGATCAGCCGCGCCGCCGACGCCGATTTCACCATCCTCATGGCGGTGAGCGACAAGGAAAAGGGCGCGCGCGGCGGCATCTCCGCCTTCCTCATCGACAAGGGCACGCCCGGCTTCAACGTCCTGCGCCGCATCCCGATGATCGGCGGGTTGGCGACCTATGAGGTGGCCCTGGAGGACTGCCGCGTCGAGGGCTGGAAGCTCTTGGGAACCGAGGGCCACGGCTTCGCGCCGATGCAGATTCGCCTGGGCACGCGGCGCCTGGAGATGGCCGCCTGGTCGATCGGCATGGCGGGGCGGGCGCTTGCCATGATCTGTGAATACGCCCCCCAGAGGATGACCTTCGGCCAGCCCCTGTCGCAACGCGGCGTCATCCAGGGCTGGGTGGCCGACGCCGCCACCCAGATCCACGCCGCCCGCCTGATGACCTATGACTGCGCCTGGAAGCTCGATCAGGGCCGCGAAGCGCGCCAGGAAATCTCGATGATCAAGGCCTTCGCCACCGAAATGGCCTGGACCGTGGTCGACCGCGCCATGCAGACCTTCGGGGCCATGGGCATGACCAAGGAACTGCCTCTGCAACTGATGGCGGCGAAGCTGCGCACCATGCGCATCTACGACGGCCCCACCGAAGTCCACCAATGGGTGGTCGCCCGCAACCTCCTGGGATCGAAACGATGAAAGACCAGTACGGCGACATCTCCTTCCGCCGCGACGGCCATGTGGCCCTGCTCGAAATTGACCGTCCGCCGCACAATTTCGTGAGCGTCGAGATGATGCGCGATCTCGCCGACGCGCTGGAAGCCATCGACACCGAGCGGGATCTGCGGGTCAGCGTGCTGGCCACGGCCGGCAAGGCGTTCTGCGCCGGGGCTGACCTGGCCTCGCCCACCGGGGTCGGCGGCGAGGGGATGGCGGGGATCAACCCCCTCTATGCCCAGGCGGTGCGCCTGTTTTCCACCCGCAAGCCCATCGTGGCGGCGGTGCAGGGCGCGGCGGTGGGGGCGGGCCTGGGCCTGGCCCTCGTGGCCGATTTTCGCGTCGCCGCCCCCGAGGCGCGTTTCGCCGCCAACTTCGTCAAGCTCGGCTTCCACCCGGGTTTCGGCGTCACTCACACCCTGCCGCGCGTGGTGGGCCCGCAGCGGGCGGCGCTGATGTGTCTCACCGGCCGGCGGATCAAGGCGCACGACGCGCTCGTCTGGGGCCTGATCGACCAGATGGTGCCCCTGGACGAACTGCCCGGCGCCGCGCTTGGTCTCGCCCGCGAGATTTCCGAGGCCGCCCCCCTGGCGGTAGAGGCCACCCGCGCGACGATGCGCGCCGGCCTCGCCGCGGCGGTCAAGGCTCAGATGGACCACGAACTTGCCGAACAGACCCGCCTGCGCCAGACCGCCGATTTCGCCGAGGGGGTGCGGTCGGTCAACGAGCGCCGACCGGGCGTCTTCGTGGGGGGGTGAGAAGCCGCCAAATCGCGATAGCGCTCTTGCAAATTCCTTTCGTCTCGACGACCTTATGAACATGACCAAGACGACTCTCCAGACGATCGAGAAGAAGGGCGCCAACGGCGCCGCGTCAAAGGCGGCTCCGGCGGTGCTGGGCGTCACCAGCGATGGCGTCCGCATTCTTAGGCAGCGGCCGGGCCCCAACTTCACCCAGAGAGAAGCGGCCGCCGCGGTTCGCAAGGTGGTCGCAGCCCGTCTGGCCGGATGATTGACCGCGCGGTTTTCATCAACTGCCCTTTTTCGGAAGACTACCAGGCCCACTTCCGCGCAATTGTATTCACCGTGCTCCGGTCGGGATTCACGCCGCGTTGCGCGCGAGAGGCCGACGACGCGGGCGAGGTGCGCTACGACAAGATTTGCCGCATCGTCGCCGAATGCGGCTACGGAATCCACGATATCTCCAAGACCGAACCGGATAGCCATTCCGGATTGCCGCGGTTCAACATGCCGCTGGAGCTTGGCCTTTTCCTGGGCGCCAAACGGTTCGGCTCCCGCAAGCAGAAATCCAAGAAGGCTCTGATCCTCGACACCGAAGCTTACCGGTATCGAAGATTCATTTCCGACATCGCCGGCCAGGACGTTCACGCCCACGGCGGCGATATGGACCGACTGATCGAAACGATCGCCACCTGGCTGCGCGATCAGGTGCGCGACCCGGACGTGCCCGGCGGTCGCGCGATCGCTGGGGAATATCGGACCTTTACAGCCGACCTGCCGCGTATCTGCGCCGAGAAGCGGCTTCACGCCGATGAAATCACTTTCAAGGACGTTTCCGTATTGGCCTCCAACTGGATCGTCGCCATCTCCGTTCGCGCCGCGTAGCCGGACCGAACCACCCGGGACGCCCGCGCCAGACCGCCGATTTCGCCGAAGGGGTGCGGTCGGTCGACGAGCGCCGACCGGGTGGGAGCGTAGGGAGAGGCCTGGACTCCGCGAGCCGCGCCGTCAGACCGCGACCTGGGAGCCCAGTTCGACGACCCGGCCGGCCGGGATCTGGAAGAAGTCCGTCGGATTGGTCGCGTTCTTCATCAGGTAGATGAACAGCTTATCCTGCCACAGCGGCATGGCGCTGGCGTGGCTGGCCGGCACGAGGGAACGGCGGCCGAGGAAAAAGCTCGTCGACATGATATCGAATTTCAATCCGCGGTTGCGGCAAAGTCTCAAGGCGCGCGGAAGGTTGGGGCTCTCCATGAACCCATAGGTGACGCGGACGATCTTGAAGTCGGCGTTGACGGTCTCGATCTGGATCCGGTCGGCGTCGGCGACGCGGGGCGTGCCAGAGGTGCGCACCGTCATGATCACATTCTCGCGGTGCAGCACCATGTTGTGCTTGAGATTGTGCATGAGCGCCAGCGGCGCCCTGTCCGGATCCGAGGTGAGGAATATCGCCGTAGCGGGGGCGCGGTTCGGTGGGCGGCGGCGCAGAATTTCGATCAGGTCGGTCAGGG
>JALYTR010000211.1 GCA_030854165.1 Pseudomonadota bacterium
GCCTCGCCCCCTTCGACGCGGCGCTGGCCAATCCGCCGTTCTTCGACGATCCCGCCGCGCTGCGCGGCCCCGCGCCCGCCAAGCGGGGGGCCTGGATCGCCGACGACGGTCTGGCCGCCTGGGTCGCCTTCCTCATGGCGTCGGTGCGCGAGGGCGGCGCGATCACGCTCATCCACCGCGCCGACCGTCTGGCCGACATCCTCGCCCTTCTCGCCCCCAGGGCCGGCTCGTTCCAGGTGCGGCCGGTCCACCCGTTCGCAGACGCCCCCGCCAAGCGCGTCCTGGTCCGCGCCGTCAAGACCGGCAAAGCCCCCTTGCGCCTTCTTCCGCCCGTGGTCCTTCACCCCCGCGGCGGCGCCAAGCACACGGCCGAGGCGGAGGCGACCCTGCGGGGCGAGGCGGACCTTGCCTGGACATGACGAGATCAGGAATGTATAACCTACGGTAGGTACAAATTGGAAACGATGACCGAAGCCAAGCTCTTCAAGGTGGGGGGCAGCCAGGCGGTGCGGCTGCCCAAGGATTTCCGCTTTACCGGCGACCGGGTGCGCATCCGCAAGGAGGGCGACGCGGTGATCCTGGAACCCTCGGAGCGTGGCCGATCGGACATGCGCGCCTGGCTGGAGGCCATCCGCATTCCGGACTTCATGTCGGAGGGCCGCGACCAGCCGGCCCCCCAGGAACGAGACTGACCCGCCGGTGACGACCAAGCTCCTCGACACCAACGTCTGCATCGCCGCCATCCGAGGCCACCCCAACGTCGTCGCCCGCATGGAAGCCGAACTGCCCGGTGGAGAATTGCGCGTGTCGGTCGTCACGGTCTTCGAACTTGTCTATGGCGCAAAAAAGAGTGGTCGGGCCGATGAGATGACCAAGGTGAATCGGTTCATCGATGGCGGTCCCACCACAGTGGAGATCGATCGGGCCGACGCGACGATGGCCGGGCGGCTTCGGGCCGAGCTGGCCGCGCGTGGAACGATGATCGGCGCCTATGACCTCCTCATCGCGGGTCAGGCCCGAACCCGCCGCTGGGGCGTCGTCACCGCCAATACCGGCGAATTCGCGCGGGTCGATGGCTTGGCGCTTGAGGATTGGACGCTTAACTTTTCACCTCGATAGACCGATGTGTGCCCTTTGAGGAGATGGCCGTGACCCAAACTGACACGCCGACCCCAGCAGCCGACGATGAGGCCCAAGACGCCGATCTCGCGCGGCGCGACAAGACCCTCTCCGAGGAGCTCGACGATCTGGAAGAACAGGTGAAACCCAAAACGCCGAAGGCGCCGCCGATCGGCGCCATGTTCTAGGGGACGCTCGGCCGCGTGACCGCTGAACCGCGCGACATTATCGCCTTCTGGCGCCAGGCTGGACCCAAAGCCTGGTTCAAGAAGAGCCCCGCGTTCGACGCCACGATCGCCGAGCGCTTCGAGGCTGCGCACCATGCCGCGGCGCGGGGCGAGTTCGATGCATGGGTCGAAACCGCGGAAGGATCGCTCGGCCTTCTTCTGCTGCTCGACCAGTTTCCGCGCAACCTCTACCGCCGCTCCGCCCACGCCTTCGCCACCGATCCCCTGGCGCGAAGCGTCGCCAGCCGGGCGATCGGCGCCAGTCACGATCTGGCGACCGCGCCGGCGATGCGCGGCTTCTTCTATCTGCCGTTCGAACATTCCGAGGACGTGGCCGACCAGGCCCGGTCGGTCGATCTGTGCGAGGCGCTGGAGCGGGAAGCCGGAATGAGCGCCAAGTGGGCCAGAGACCACCGCGATATCATCGTCCGGTTCGGCCGCTTTCCCCACCGCAACGCCTGCCTGGGGCGCACGACCACCGCCGAGGAACAGGCCTTCCTCGACGGCGGGGGATTCTCGGGCTAGGTTCAGCCGACATCCTGGTCTTAGGTCTTCTTGGGGGGATCATATGGACAAGACGTTTGCTAACGGGTTCGCCGCCGTCGCCCTGGCGATCGCCCTGGCGGCCTGCAGTCTCGCCCAGGCGCCGCCTCTGCAACCGCCCCCTCCCCCGCCGCCTGAAATGATGAGCGCGCCCCCGCCGCCGCCTGAAGCGATGAGCATCGTTTCGCACGCCGCCGGCCGCCCCGCGGCCGGGCCTGGCGGCGAAAATGCCGCCCTCGTCCCGGCTCCGATCTCCATCACCCGATATATCGGGGTGGACGCGGCCGGCTGGCCCGACGCCAGGAACCCCATGGATCTGTCGGACTATTACACCAGCGTGGGCGCCCAGTCGGTCGTCGATGCTGAGGGGGCGCCGGCCATCGACGCCGGTCCGGCGCGGACCCGCGACTACGACAAGGAAAAGCGATCCTGGCTGGCGCGTTTGTTCTCAAGTCGCACCAGCACCTTGACGACCGAGGTGCGCCTGGACGTGACCAGCCCCAATCTGACCGCCATCGTCCCGCTCTTTTCGGTCTCGCACGTCAGCAGTCCGGGGGCCGGAGAGACGTGGGTCACCAACCTGACCTCCGCCTATGTCGAATCGCCGATGTTCAGGATCGGACCGAACACCAAGCTCACCATTCTTCCCATGGCCGACCTCTCGGACAAGGCCAAGAGCCAGGTGGCTGTCCAGATTCTGGGAGCGGTGCAACAGGCCCTCGCGATCGCCTCGCCCCAGTCGGCCCTGCTGACCACCCTGTCGAAGAGCGAGATCAGCAATCACGCCCAGGCCCTGGACGTCGCCATCTCCGGTCTGATGTCGGAGGAGATCAAGGAGGGCATTCCCGTCGGCCGTCTCATGGCGACGTGGACCAAGGGCGCCCGGATCATGGTGACCGGAACCTCGCCAGGATGGCTGACCCGCACCGACGATGACACCAGGGCGCCCACCGATCGGGCGGTGGGGCGATGGGCTATAACCTTCCGATGCCCCAGGCCCTCCGCCTTCGACGCCAGGGACATTTGCGGCGATGGCTCGCGGGGGCCCGTCGCCACGCAAGCCGATCGCAAGGCCTTGGAAGACCAGATCGTGGCCGCCGTTTCGGACGACACCGCGCTGGGCTTCATGCTCTCCAGCCAGGTCACCGTTCAACAGTTCATCCAGACGCAGAGCGCGTTCACCACCTTCGTGCAGAAAACCACCAAGCAGCCGGAAGACGACGACGCCTTCTGCATGGCGATCGTTTCGGACCTGTGGGGCAGCGGCCTGAACGGGCTCGACACCGCCCTCGTCGTCCGCGCCATGATCGACCGGATGCCCGGTCTCGGCGACACGGCGACCCGGGGGGCGATCGTCACCAGCTGCCAGCCGCTGGTCAAGGATCATCTCACCCTGGCCGCGCCTGCCGCGACAGCGGGCGAAGCGCCGCCAGCGGCAAAGCCCTCAAGACGAACAGGTTCGGACGCCAGGGCGCCGCGGAGACGCGCCACGGCCTCGACGAAGTAGGATTCGCGGGCTAATCGGGGGTCATCGCGCCATGACCCTCAACGCCCCAAGTCTCGCCAGCCACGCCGCGCCGGCGCCCCCCACCGGCGAGGCGCAATACCTCGCCCTGCTCGCCGAGATCATGGCCGGTGGCGCGCGGCGCGGCGACCGGACGGGGACCGGGACCCTTAGCGTCTTCGGCCGCCAGATGCGCTTCGACCTCGCCGCCGGCTTTCCCCTGCTCACCACGAAAAAGGTGCATTTCAAGTCGGTCGTCCTCGAACTGATCTGGTTCCTGGCCGGCCGCACCAATGTGCGCTGGCTTCAGGAACGCGGCTGCACGATCTGGGACGAATGGGCCGATGGCGACGGTGAGTTGGGTCCCGTTTACGGCAAGCAGTGGCGTTCCTGGGTGGCGCCCGATGGGCGGACCATCGACCAGATCGCCGCCGTGGTCGCCGGCATCCGCGACAATCCCGACAGCCGCCGCCACATTGTCTCGGCCTGGAATCCGGCCGACACCGACGCCATGGCCCTGCCCCCGTGCCATTGCCTGTTCCAGTTCCACGTGGCGAACGGGCGCCTCTCTTGCCAGCTCTACCAGCGCTCTGCCGATGTCTTCCTGGGCGTCCCCTTCAACATCGCCAGCTATGCCCTCCTCACCCACATGGTCGCCAAGGTGACCGGCCTTGAGCCGGGCGAGTTCGTCCACACCCTGGGCGACGCCCACCTCTATCTGAACCACCTCGACCAGGCCGCCCGCCAGCTCGCCCGCCAGCCCTACCCCTTCCCCAGCCTGCGGCTGGCCGACAAGGCCGACGTCTTCGCCTTCGCCCCGGAGGACATCGCCCTGGAGACCTACCGCGCCCATTCGGCGATCAAGGCGCCGATCGCGGTCTGATGGCGGCGCCCTTGCCTCCCATCCTCACCCTGGGACCGGTGGCGCGCGGCGCCAACGGCGTCATCGGGCGGGCTGGCGCCCTGCCCTGGCGCCTGCGCTCCGACATGATCCGCTTTCGCGAACTGACCCTCGGCAAGCCGGTGATCATGGGCCGCAAGACCTGGGAGAGCCTGCCCAGGCGCCCCCTCCCCGGTCGCGCCAACATCGTCTTGTCCCGCGACGGATCCTTCCAGCCGTCCGGCGCGGTCGTGTGCGAGGACTTCTCCGAAGCCGTCCAGATCGCCCGCGAACAGGCGGCGGAGGACGGCGCCAGCGAGGTGTGCGTGATCGGCGGCGCGGCGGTTTTCGCCGCCGCCCTGCCCCGCGCCCGGCGCCTCTATCTCACCGAGGTGGACGCCAGCCCCGAAGGCGACGTGGTCTTCCCGCCCTTCGACGAAACCGATTGGACCGAAGTCGCCCGCCAAGCCCACCCCGCCGGCCCGGAAGACGACCACCCTTTCCTCTTCCGGGTTCTGGAGCGGCGGGGGTAGCTCCGACGCGACCGCCCTCTATAGTCGCCGCGCCGCGCCGGCAGGAGGAGACGCCATGGAC
>JALYTR010000212.1 GCA_030854165.1 Pseudomonadota bacterium
GTTCAAATCTTCCAGCGACGTCCTGGTCGTCGAGGCGGGCTCAACGTTCGTGGGCTCGGTGGCGGGGGGCGGCGGGACTTTGGGCGTGGTCTCGGCGACGGGGACGGTGACGTTCCTGGCCGGGGACCAGGCGGCGGTCTCGGGGAGCATGGCGCCGACGACCTTCTCCAACTTCGGGACGGTAAAGGTGGGCGCGGCCGCGACATTCACGACCGTCCGCAATTCCGCGACCACGGCGGCCTCGGTGGCCAACCCTGGGACGATCGCCCTGGCGGCGGGCGGTCCCGCAGTCAGCCTGGTCTTCGCGGCCAACACCACCCTGACCGGCGGCGGGACGGTGTCGCTGGGGACGGCGCTCGTCAACCGCCTCTATGGCGCCGCCTCGACGGTCACCCTGACCAATGTGGACAACACCATATCCGGTTCCGGCTTCATCGGCCTTCGACGCCTGACCCTGATCAACCAGTCCAAGGGGGTGATCGACGCGGTTGGCGGGACGATCGCGGTGAACACGGCGGGCAAGAGCTTGACCAACGCCGGCCTGATGGAAGCCACCGCCGGCGGCCGTCTTGACATCCAGAGCACCACCGTCGGCAACTCGGCGGCCAGCGGCTGCAGCGTGGGCCTTGAGAACGCCACCATCGTAGGCGGGACGCTGCAATCGTCCGGCACTGGGAGGTTCGCGACCTTCTTCGTCACCAACCTCATCGACGCAACGACATCGGCGGTGACCAGCCAAGCCACGGTGTCGGTGAGCGACGGCACCGCCCTCACCATGCAGGGCCAGGTCGTCAACAGCGGGCGCATCCTGGTCAACGCCGCCAGCGCCCTGACCCATCTGACCGTGGGGTCGGCGGGCCTCACCTTGAGCGGCGGCGGGACGGTGAGCTTGAGCAACAACGCCCTCAACCACTTCAGCGGGGTCACGGCGACCGCGACGCTCACCAATGTCGACAACACGATCACCGGGGCCGGCCAGCTGGGCGACAAGTCGATGATCCTGGTCAATCAGGCCAAGGGGACGATCGACGCCAACGGTTCGGTGGCGCTCATCATCAACACCGGAACGGCGACCATCGCCAACGCCGGGACCATCGAGGCGACCGGCTCTGGCGGAGCGACGATCGTGAGCGTGGTGGCCAACACCGGCGTGCTGGAGGCGGCGGGCGGGGTCCTCACCGCCGACGGCGCGGTCAGTGGCTCTGGCACGGCGGTCATCGCCGCCGGAACGGCGGACTTCGCCTCGACCTTCAGCGAGGCGGTGGCCTTCACCGGCAAGAGCGGGGTTCTCGAACTGGCCAGGTCGCAGAGCTACGCCGGCTCGATCACCGGCTTTTCCAAGACCGGCGGGACCGCCCTCGACCTTCGCGACATCGCCTTCAAGTCCGCCGGCGAGGCGACCTTCAGCGGCACGGCGACCTCGGGCGTCCTCACCGTCACCGACGGAACGCACACGGCGAAGATCACCCTGATCGGCGACTACCGGACCTCGACCTTCACCGCCAGCAGCGATGGGCATGGGGGGGTGACGGTGGTCGATCCAACGAAGGTTGGCGGCGCCAGCGTAGCCCCGCCCCACGCCTTCATCGCCGCCATGGCGGGCCTGGGAGCGGGCGCGGGAACGGCAGCGCACGCCACGGCCGACGCCTGGCGCGGATACATCCCGGCGCTGGCGGGACCGAGGGTATGTATGGCGTAGAGGCGCGGCCGGACGCCCCTACCCCTCCCCCCGGGTCGCCCCGACGCGCTGGGCGAGGGAGGCGGCCATGAAGGGGTCGAGGGCGCCGTCCAGGACGGCGGCGGTGTCGGAGGTTTCCAGGCCGGTGCGCAGGTCCTTGACCATCTGGTAGGGCTGCAGGACGTAGGAGCGGATCTGGTGGCCCCAGCCGATGTCGGTCTTGGCGTCCTCCACCGCCTGGGCGGCGGCTTCGCGGCGCTGGAGCTCGGCCTCGTAGAGGCGGGCGCGGAGCATCTTCCAGGCCTGGTCGCGGTTCTGGTGCTGCGAGCGCTGGTTCTGGCAGGCCACCGCGATGCCGGTGGGAATGTGGGTTAGGCGCACCGCCGAGTCGGTCTTGTTGACGTGCTGGCCGCCCGAGCCGCTGGCCCGGTAGGTGTCGGTGCGAACATCCGAGGGGTCGATTTCGATCCTGATCGTCTCGTCCACCACCGGATAGACCCACACCGAGGCGAAGCTGGTGTGGCGCCGGGCGGCCGAATCGAAGGGCGAGATGCGGACCAGGCGATGGACGCCGGCCTCGGTCTTCAGCCAGCCGTAGGCGTTCGCCCCCTCGATCCGCAGGGTGGCCGACTTGATGCCGGCCGCCTCGCCGTCGGTTTCCTCGATGATCTCGATCGCAAAGCCGCGCGCCGCCGCCCAGCGGGTGTACATGCGCAGCAGCATGGCCGCCCAGTCGGCGCTTTCCGTGCCGCCGGCCCCCGAGTTGATCTCCACGAAACTGTCGTTGGCGTCCGCCTCGCCGGACAGCAGGGCCTCCAGCTCGGCGCGGTCCGCCACGGCCTTGAGGGCGGCAAGCTGGTCCTGGACGTCGTCGAGGGACGCCTCATCGCCCTCGGCCTGGGCGAGCTGGGCGAATTCCAGGGCGTCGGCCCGCTCGCGCTCCAGGCGGCGCACGGCCTCGACCTGGGTCTCCAGCCGGGCGCGCTCGCGGGTGAGCGCCTGGGCAGCGGCCGCGTCGTTCCAGAAGGCCGGATCCTCGGCGCGGGCGGTCAACTCGTCCAGGCGGCGCAGGGCGACATCCCAGTCAAAGACGCCTCCTGAGCAGTCCGATCGACCGCTCGATATCCGCCCCGGCCGCCTCGATATCCGCACGCATGAAGGGTGGCCTCGTGGAATGTGGGTGGTGGGGGCGCCAGATAGCCCGCGGAGGGGCTCAATTCAATCGATTCTGGCATATTTCGGTGACACTGCACTTACCTCCAAGCGGTTTCGATCTTTGGCGGCTGATGGCGCGATGCCTTGTAGCGAACCTCGCTGGGGTCGCTAGAGCGGTGGATTGGCGAGCAAGTAAGGAAGCCCGCCGTTGATGTTGGGATCCTCCGCCCAGACAGACGGGTCGAAGCCTGGGGGCAGACTGGCCTGCAGCTGCGCGGTGCTCAAGCCAGCAACCCCGGGATCGTTGGGGACGTTTCCAGCGCCCTGGCTCAAGTTGGTTATGCCGCTGGTGGACGTGTCCCAATATGTATCAGCGATTTCGCCCGAGGTCGTGTCGGCTCCAATCAAGCCGCCGACCGTGGCGTCCGTCGCTCCAGTCAACAGTCCGGTCGAGTATGACTCGGAGTCCGAGCCACACGTGCCGCTAAAACACTCATTGTATCCAATAAGTCCCCCACCATAACCACCTGAACCTACAGTTACAGAGCCGATGCTATAAGAGTTTGCAATTTTTCCCGTATTGACGCCTATCAATCCACCAACCCTGGATGTTGCTCCTCCCGTGATCAAGACGTCAGCATAACATTCGTTAATCATTCCCCCTTCGTTAGTCCCAGCTAATCCACCTATAGTGTTATTACGAGATCCTTCCACAGCTCCGCTAACTATATTTTGGAATAAAATACCTTTATAAATCGATGCCGCGAGACCGCCTATGACCCCTTTAGCTTCATTACTGCCCTTTCCGCTGATCGTAAGTTTAGTCAAACGCAGATGTTCGACAGTCCCACCATATACAAAACCGAAAAAACCGGCACTTCCACTGCCAGAATTGATCGTTAGTCTGGATATAGTGTTCCCTAAACCATCAAACGTGCCCAAGAATTGCGTCGTGATCGCCGCGGTCGGGTAGCTCCCGTCGGAGTGGCCGTCGTAACTGTTCGCTAGAGCGTGGTAGCCGCGCGGATCGCTCGCGATGTTGCCGCTCAGCGTCGCGACGCTGTTGGCCAGCGTGTAGGCGTGGCCGTCTATCGTCAGCGGACTGGAAAGACTGGCGAAGGTCACATGGCCCTTGCCACCGATCGACAACATCCCGCCCGTTCCGCCATCATTGGTGAGAATGGTCAATCCACCCGTGCCGGTCACCGTTACTGGCCTGCTCACCGTGAGCGTGCGCCAAGAGTCGAGCGTCAGGGTGACGCCGCTGGTCCAGGTCAGCGGCGCGGCGACGACGATGTCCTGGGCGCGTTTTCCACTCGTCACGGTCACGCTGGCCGAGGCGAGCATGGTCTGCAGCGAGGCCGCGTTGAGTACCGCGTTGATGGCCGTGGGGCTGCATACGTTCGCCACGCAGTTCATGTGCTTGGTGGCGGCCGCCGAGATAGTTACTTCGGCCCGCGCCGCCGTGGCCGCCAGCGCTGCGATCAGCGGGGCGACGAGAACCGGAAGTCGCCGGTCAGTCACGCTCCGCCGAAGCCCGAGCATGCGCGCCTCCTCTTCCGCCGGATCTGCGTCCGGTTCGACAATTTACCACGTCGGATCGCGCGAATCCAAGTACGCTTCGCCGCTAGGCGCCGAAGACCTCGCGGCGATGTCGATCCAATCCGCGCGGCTCGGCGCCCCGCCGCCCACACGCGTCGGCGGGCGCCAGATAGCCCGGCGCCACCCTCAATACAATCCGTTCAGCGCGTCCGGCGGCTTGGGGGGGCGGTTCGCCTTGGGGGCGGCGCGGCGAGGGGGCCGAGCGGCGGGGTGGAGAGCGGGGTGACGGGGAAAGGCTGATCGCCAAAGGGCGCGGGGTTCCCGGTCGGGACGGGCTTGGGGCGGGGCTCGGTGCCGGGGCGGAAGGCCTCGCGGTTGGGACCGATCTGGGCGAACTTCGTTCCCGGCGGGGCCTTGAATTCAAGCGGCGGCAGACCCTTGAGCGCCTCCTGCATGAACTCGATGAAGACCGGCACGGCAGCC
>JALYTR010000213.1 GCA_030854165.1 Pseudomonadota bacterium
CCAGAGGGGGCGGCCCGGCGCGCCGGGGGTAGGCGGACCTTCAATGATAGCCGGCATCGGCCGCCACCTTGCCGCGGAACAGCCAATAGACGAAGGCCGTGTAGCCGAGGATCACCGGCAACATGCCGCCCACCCCGATCAGCAACAGGCCGAGCGCATTGTCGGCGTTGGCCGCCGCCCGGAAGGTGATGTGATAGGGGACGATGTTGGGAAAGAAGCTGGCGCCCAGGCCGAGATATCCCGACAGGAAGACGATCAGGGCGCCGACGAAGGGCCAGACGTGCGAGCCGCGGCGCAGGCCCACGAACACGACCGCAAGCCCCCCCGCCCCGATCGCCGGGATAGGTAGCAACGGCCCAAGGGTCCGCAGGCTGACACCGCTCACGGACACGCCCCAGCGCGCCGCGACGCCGGGGTGAACCAGGAGGGTCGCCGCGCTCACCGCCGCCAACAGGCCGGCGACACAGGCCGCCGCGATCTTGCCCCACCGGCGCGCGTCGCCGTGCAGGTCGTCGCTGGTCTTGACCATCAGCCAGCCGGCGCCCAGCAGGGCGTAGCCGGCCACCAGGCCCACGGCGGTCAGGGCGGTATAAGGCGTCGCCCAGTCGAAGGCGCCCCCCGCGAAGGCCTCTCCCCCGAACGCGTCGCCCCTCACCCGTACGCCCTCGATGAAACCGCCAAGGATCGCCCCTTGCGCCAAGGCGGCGAGGAGCGAGCCGAAACCGAACGCGACGGCCCACGCCGTCTTGCCATGCTTGCGGCCGTGCAGGCGGAACTCGAAAGCCACCCCTCTCAGGATCAGGGCCAGCAGCATGACGATCACCGGCAGATAGAGAGCCGGCATGAGAATCGAATAGGCCAGGGGAAAGGCGGCGAACAGGCCCCCGCCGCCCAAAACCAGCCAGGTCTCGTTGCCGTCCCAATAGGGGGCGATGGTCGCCATCATGGTGTCGCGGTCGGCGACGGAGCGGGCGAGAGGAAAGAGGATGCCGACGCCCAGGTCGAAGCCGTCCAGAACCACATAGAGCAGGACGGCGAGGGCGATCAGGGCGGCCCAGATCAGTGGCAGGTCCAGGGTCATCCTCTCAAGGCTCCGGCGGCGCGGCGGCCAGAGGCGTGCCAGGCGCCCTCGCCGTGTCCGGGGCGGGGGGCGCCCCTTCGGCGAGGGGACCGGCCGCGATCAGGCGCAGGATGAACAGCGCGCCGGCGGTGAAGATGAGGGCATAGACGACCAGAAAGGCGATGAGCGAGGCGGAGACCTCATGGGCGCCCACCGGTGAGACGGCGTCGGCGGTGCGCATGATATGCCAGATTACCCATGGCTGGCGGCCGACCTCAGCCACCGTCCAGCCGGCAATCACCGCGACGAAGCCGGCCGGGCCCATGACCGTGGCGGCGCGCAGAAAGAGCCGCGATCGCTCCGGCCCGCCCCGCCACATGAGCCAGGCGCCCCAGATCCCCAGGCCGATCATCGCCAAACCCAGGCCGACCATCACCCGAAACGCCCAGAATACGATGAACACCGGCGGCTGGTCGGCTCGCGCGAAGGCCTTCAGACCGGTGACCGTCGCTCCAGCGTCCCCGGCGGTGATCAGGCTGCCGATCCTGGGAATCGAGATCTCCCACCGGTTGCCCTGAGCGGTTCGATCGGGCCACGCGACGATGTGAAAAGCCTGCCCGGCCCGGGTGTCCCAGAACGCCTCGATGGCGGCCAGCTTGCTGGGCTGGCGATGGGCGACGTCCTTGCCGGAGATATCGCCGACCAGAAGCTGCAGCGGCGCGACCACGAGGCACATGCCGATCGCCATGCGCAGGGCGATCTTCGATTCGTCGCGCGAGCGGCCCTTGAGCAAGGCGAAGGCGCTGCCCGCCCCCACCATCAGGGCGGTGGCGAGAAAGGCCGCCAGAACCATGTGGACCAGACGCTCGGGGAAGGTCGGCGAGAAGATCACCGCCATCCAGTCCACCGCCAGCAGCCTGCCGCCGGGAAGAACCACCGAGCCGGCGGGCGCCTGCATCCAGCTATTGGCCGAGATGATCCAGAACGCCGAAACCAGGGTCCCCAAGGCCACCAGGCAGGTGGCCGTGAAGTGCAGGCCCGGCCCGACCTTCTTCCAGCCGAGCAGCATGACGCCCAGGAAGCTCGATTCCAGGAAAAAGGCCGTCGCCACCTCGAAGGCCAGAAGTGGCCCGATCACCGGCGCGGCGGCCCTGGAAAACACGCTCCAGTTGGTGCCGAATTCATAGCTCATCACCACACCGGTGACGACGCCCATGCCAAACGAGATGGCGAAGATCTTCAGCCAGAACAGATAGAGGGTCTTGAATGCTTCGCGGCGCGTCCACAGCCACAGGCCCTCGAGCACGGCCAGGAAGCTGGCCAAGCCGATGGTGAAACTCGGAAAAATGATGTGGAACGCCAGCGTGAACGCGAACTGCAGGCGCGACAGCAGGAGCGCATCGAAGGTCATGGGCCGTAGTTTACAGGCTTCGCCATGGGCGCCCAGCCGGAACTTTAGCCGCGTGGCCGCCGTTCATGGCTCGGGCAACGAGGTGACCGCCATGCACGGAAGATTTCGCGATCGGTTCGACGATATCGCTGGCAGCCGGGGCCAAACCATAACGCACGTGGTCGCCGGCCTGGGGCTGACCATGGGCGCGGTCCTCATCTCGGCCATCATCGCCCGCCACAACGCGCCCATCGACGGCAACCCCAAGATCCAGGCCGAGTATGACGCTCTTAAGCAGCCCGCCTTCAAGCCGCCCAAGGCGGTGTTCGGCATGGTCTGGCCGCCCCTCTTCATGGCCCTTACCCTGTCGGGCCTTCGCCTGTGGAACGCGCCCGCCAGCTCGGCCCGCACTCGGGCGCTGAGCCTGTGGACAGCGATCCAGGGCCTCAACGCCCTGTGGATGGCGCTCGGTCCCCGTCGCCTGGGCGGCCAACTCACCACCGCTGTCGCCACTTTGGGGACGGCCGCCGCCTATGCGCTGGAAGCGCGCAAGATTGACGCCCCCGCCGCCGGTCTTGCCGCCCCTTACCTCGGCTGGATAGGCCTCGCCAACATCCTCACCGAGGAGCTGTGGCGGAAGAACCGGGGCGCGGCGAAGGCGGCTTGACGCGCGCGATCGGAAGTCCAAATTGCTCGCATGATCGTCACGATTACCGAGGCCAAGTCGCGCCTTCCGAGCCTCATTGATTTGGCGTTGAGCGGCGAGGAGGTCGTCATCGCGCGGCGAGGCAAGGCGCTGGTAAGGCTGGCGCCTGTACAAACGCTTACGAAAAAACGCGTGTGCGGCTCCATGAAAGGCAAAATTGCACTCGACGAAACTTTCTTTGATCCGCTGCCGGAGGACGAGTTGGCGCTGTGGAACGGCGAGGGCGATTGACAGCGCGTTTTTGATAACCGCGCTCGTCGTGGCGCGTCTCGAAACTTGGAGCGCGGGCGTCCCGCCCGCGACTTAACCAACAAGAAAAGAGCGGGCGAGACGCCCGCTCTCCGAACCTACTCCGCCGCCCGCAACGCCTCGGCGAACTTCGGCGACAGCTCCCCCGCCGCATATCGCTTCGCCATCGCCGCCATGGGCAAGGGCTTGACCTTCTCCGCCCAACCCGCGGCGCCGAATTCCTCGAACCTCTGGCGGCAGACCGTGCGCATGGCGTCCATAGCGGGCTTGAGGTATTTGCGCGGATCGAACTCGCCGGGATTTTCGGCGAAGACTTTGCGGATGGCGCCGGTCATGGCCATGCGGTTGTCGGTGTCGATGTTGATCTTGCGCACCCCGTGCTTGATGCCGCGCTGGATCTCCTCCACCGGCACGCCCCAGGTCTGAGGCATCTGGCCGCCATAGCGGTTGATCTCGTCCTGCAGATCCTGCGGCACCGAGGAGGAGCCGTGCATCACCAGGTGGGTGTTGGGCAGGCGTCGGTGGATCTCCTCGATCACCGACATGGCCAGCACCGCGCCGTCCGGCTTGCGGGTGAACTTATAGGCCCCGTGGCTGGTCCCCATGGCGATGGCCAGGGCGTCGACCTGCGTCACCCGCACGAAATCCACCGCCTGATCGGGGTCGGTGAGAAGTTGGTCGTGGCCGAGCTTGCCTTCGAAGCCGTGGCCGTCCTCCTTCTCGCCCATGCCCGTCTCCAGGCTGCCCAGCACCCCTAGCTCCCCTTCCACCGAGGCGCCGACCCAATGGGCCATGTCGACCACCTCGCGGGTGACGGCGACATTGTAGTCATAGTCGGCCGGCGTCTTGCCGTCGGCCTTGAGCGATCCGTCCATCATCACGCTGGTGAAGCCGTGCTGGATGGCGGTGGCGCAGGTGGCCTGGTTGTTGCCGTGGTCCTGGTGCATGCAGACCGGGATGCCTGGATGGAGCTCCACCAGGGCGTCGATCAGGCGGGCGAGGACCACGTCGTTGGCATACTGCCGCGCCCCGCGGCTGGCCTGGATTATCACCGGCGCGCTGGCCGCCGCCGCCGCCTCCATGATCGCCAGGCCCTGCTCCATGTTGTTGATATTGAACGCCGGCACGCCATAGGCGTGCTCGGCGGCGTGATCCAGAAGCTGCCGAAGCGTAATCCGCGCCATAACTCGCAAGTCCCCCATCCAAAGACGGAAAGAGTTTACGACGGCGGCGCTAGAGTTGCAAAGCCGCCACGCCGGGCAGCGTCTTGCCCTCCATCCATTCCAGGAAGGCCCCGCCGGCCGTCGAGACGAAGGTAAAGTCGCCCGCCACGCCGGCATGGTTGAGCGCCGCCACCGTGTCGCCCCCGCCGGCCACCGCGATGAGCTTGCCGGCCCTTGCCAGGGCGCCGGCGTGGCGGGCAGCCGACGTGGTTCCCGT
>JALYTR010000214.1 GCA_030854165.1 Pseudomonadota bacterium
GGCGCAAATCAACCATATGCGCCCCGGCACGGTGGATGGCGTTCATTTGCAGACCTTCGCCGGGGGGCAGGGCAACAATCCCTGCTCGGGCTGGAATTTCGGCGGCGTGCCGGTTTATCCCGGCATATCGGACCAACCCTCGGCGCCGCCCTATCTGACGCCGGCGCAGACAGAGGCCGCGATGCGGAACTGGCATACGCAATGCGGCATCACCGGCGGCTGGGTGTGGATTTTCGATCAGATCGCGGGTACCGACCAGGTGAAGAAATACGCCCACGCGATCACCAAGGGCGTCAGCGGCGCGGCACGGTAGAGCCTGTCCCGACCGGGCTGAATCAGCCCGATCGGGAAAACAGGCTCTATCTTAAATACCTGAGCGTTTTCTGATCGCAAAACCAGTTCCCACTTTTGCGACAAGGCGCTCTAGCGGCGTCGCGGATCAGGCCCTCGACGTATTTCGTCACATATTCGGATAGTTCGGGCCGCCGCCGCCTTCTGGGGTGGTCCAGCGGATATTCTGGGATGGGTCCTTGATGTCGCAGGTCTTGCAGTGGACGCAGTTCTGGGCGTTGATCTGGAAACGCGGGTTGGCGCCGGAATCGTCGTAGAGCACCTCATAGACGCCGGCCGGGCAGTAGAGGCGGGCGGGCTCGCCGTAGAGCGGCAGGTTCACGGCGATGGGGATGGCGGGGTCGTTCAGCTTCAGATGGGCCGGCTGATCCTCCGCGTGGTTGGTGGCCGACAGAAAGACGCTGGAGAGTTTGTCGAAACTGAGCAACCCGTCGGGCTTGGGATAGACGATGGGCTCGAAGTCCTTGGCCAGACCCGTCGAGGCGGCGTCGGTCTTTCCGTGCTTGAGGGTGCCGAAGACCGAAAAGCCGCCGGTGAGGTTGCTGACGATCAGATCTGCCATCACCACCGCGCCGCCCAGCCAGGTGCCGAGCCTGGACCATAAAGGCTTGGCGTTGCGCACCACATAGAGCTCCTGGCGCACCCAGGATTTGTCGTAGGCGGCCTGGTACTCAGCGAGTGTATCGCCGCCTCGACCTGCCTGTAGGGCGGAATAGGCCGCCTCGGCGGCCATCATGCCGGTCTTCATGGCGTTGTGGCTGCCCTTGATGCGCGGCAGGTTGACGAAGCCGGCGCTGCAGCCGATCAGGGCGCCGCCCGGAAAGGCCAGGGCCGGCACCGACTGGAACCCCCCCTCGGTAATCGCCCGCGCCCCATAGGCGATCCGCTTGCCGCCCTCGAGATAGCGGCGGATCGAGGGGTGATGCTTGAGGCGCTGGAACTCATCGAACGGCGAGAGCCACGGGTTCCTGTAGTTCAGGTGCACCACCAGGCCGATCGCAACCTGGTTA
The DNA here is from genome assembly GCA_030854165.1 of Pseudomonadota bacterium. Lineage (GTDB taxonomy): Bacteria > Pseudomonadota > Alphaproteobacteria > Caulobacterales > Caulobacteraceae > Acaudatibacter. Next base: position 1,362 of record JALYTR010000214.1, read on the forward strand.
TCGCCGAAATGGTACATGAAAGAGCCGCCGCCGGTCTTGCCGTCGAGCGGCCAGCCGACGGTGTGCTGCACCAGACCGCTCTGAAAGCCTTCGTCGGGAACCTGCCAGATCTCCTTGAGGCCAATGCCGAACTTCTGCGGCTCCTTGCCTTCGCACAAGCCGAACCTGGCCTGGATTTCCTTGGCCAGGGAGCCGCGGACGCCCTCGGCGATGAAGGTGTATTTGGCGTGGAGTTCCAGGCCGCTCTGATAGTCGTCCTTGCGCTCGCCGTCCTTGCCGATCCCGAACACCCCGGCGACCACGCCCTTGAGCACCCCACCGTCGCCATAGACCGCCTCGGACGCGGCCATGCCGGGATAGATTTCCACGCCCAGGGCCTCGGCCTGGGTCGCCAGCCAGCGGCAAAGATTGGCGAGGGAGGCGATATAGTTGCCGTGGTTGTGCATGAACCTGGGCATGGGAAACATCGGGATCTCGAAATCCCCCGCCGGGCCGAGGGCCAGGAAGCGATCCTTGGCGACCGGCGTTTCAAGCGGCGCGCCTCTTTCCTTCCAGTCGGGGATCAGCTCGTCCAGCGCCCGCGGATCGATCACCGCGCCCGAGAGGATGTGCGCCCCGACCTCGGAGCCCTTTTCCACCACGGCCACGGAAACCTCGGTCCCCGCCTCGGCGGCCAGTTGCTTGAGGCGGATGGCCGCCGACAGGCCCGCGGGCCCGGCCCCGACGATGACCACGTCATAGTCCATCGCCTCGCGCTCGACATCTTCGCTCATGGCCTGGTTCCCTTGGTCGCCATCTTATTCGAAGCCGCCGCCGAACGGGTCAAGGAGAATCCGCCTCGCCGCGCGAAGCCTCCCCATGGCGGCGGCCCGGGTGTAAGCCTCATCCCATGTCCGCCGACCCGCGCGCCGTGGAAAGCCTGCTCGCCTTCTGGGCCGAAGCCGGCGTCGAGGCGTGCTATGGGGAGGCGCCCATCGACCGCACGGCGGCGACTTCCATGGGCCAGCCCGCGCCGGCCGGCCGGGCCGCTATCGGAACCTCGCCGACACCTGGGGCGCGCGTGGAAGCGAGGGCCAACCCATCCATCGAGGAGGCCCGCGCCCTGGCGGCGGGCGCGGCCGATCTGGACGCCCTGAAGGGCGCCATCGCTAGCTTCGAGGGTTGCGCCCTGAAGAGCGCCGGGGCCCGCCAGGCGGTGTTCGCGCGGGGCGCCCCGGACGCCCCGGTGATGGTCATCGGCGAGGCGCCCGGCGCGGAGGAAGACCTCCAGGGCGCCCCCTTCGTCGGACGGGCCGGACAGCTCCTGGACCGGATGCTGGCGGCGGCGGGACTCGACGGCCGGGTGTTCATCACCAACACCGTCTTCTGGCGACCGCCGGGCAATCGCACCCCCACCCTTTCGGAACAGCAGGCCTGCGCGCCGTTTCTCGAGCGCGCCATCGCCCTGGTCGCTCCGAAGCTGCTGCTCCTGGTCGGCGGCGCCTCGGCCAAATCGGTCCTCGGCCAAACCGACGGCATATTGAGCATTCGCGGCCGGTGGTTCGAGTGGCGATCGGCGGACGGGGCGCAGGAAATCGCGGCCCTGCCCACCCTTCATCCCGCCTTTCTGCTGCGCCAGCCGGCCGCCAAGAAGAAGGCGTGGGAGGATCTCCTGACCCTGACCGAACGCCTTGATCGGCCAGAGCGGCCGAGCTAGGCCATCCGACGATGAAAATTGAATCTCCCCTGAAAAGGAACGTCATGGCCGGGCGTAAGTCCCGGCCACCCATGCCCCGGCGCTAAGCTTTGGCCGCGCCGGGCGCGGCCACGGCAGGCGGCTGGGTCATGGATCGGCGGGACAAGCCCGCCGATGACGGAAGTGGGGGGAGCGACTTCTCTCAATCGGCGGAGGCGTTTGCCGCGCGCGGGTCATTTGCCCCTCAATTAGTTCTTGTTTTGTTCAAATAGTCGGCGCAAAATCCGATCCATGGTCGCCTACCCTATCCCGCCACGTGGCCGCGGGGCCTTGTCCAACGCGTCGGGGCGCTTCGAGGCCCTGGCCAGCGAGGCCTTCGACGACGGATGGACGGCGGAGGACGAGACCCCGACGCCGCTGCGCACGACGGTGACAGCGGAAAAAGCGCGCGTGATCATCACCCGCAACGACAGCCCCGACGTCGGCTTCGACCGCTCGATCAATCCCTACCGGGGCTGCGAGCACGGCTGCATCTACTGCTACGCCCGCCCCGCCCACGCCTATATGGGCCTCTCGCCCGGCCTCGATTTTGAAAGCAAGCTGTTCTTCAAGCCGGGAGCGGCGGGGCTGCTGGAGAGGGAACTCGCCAGGGCCTCCTACGCACCCGGCGTCATCCACATCGGGGGCAACACCGATCCCTATCAGCCGGTGGAGCGACGCGTCAGGGTCACCCGCCAGGTGCTGGAGGTTCTTTCACGGTTTTGCCATCCCTTCTCGATCATCACCAAGTCCGCCCTGATCGAACGCGATCTGGACATCCTTGGGCCCATGGGCGAGGCGGGACTGGCGCGGGCGGCGGTGTCGATCACCACCGTCGATCGCAAATTGGCGCGGGTCATGGAGCCGCGCGCCGCGACGCCGGAAGGCGCCTCTCCGCCGTCCGCTCGCTCGCCGCCGCCGGTGTGCCGACCGTCGTCATGTTCGCGCCGGTGATCCCCGGCCTCAACGACCACGAACTGGAGGCGGTCCTGCAACGCGCCGCCCAGGCGGGCGCCGCTGGGGCCGGCTATGTGGCCCTGCGTCTGCCCCTTGAGATCAAGGATCTGTTCCGCGAGTGGCTGGGCGCCAACCGGCCCGATCGCGCCGAGAGGGTCATGTCGCTGGTCCGCCAGATGCGCGGCGGGCGCGACTATGATCCGGCGTGGGGCAGGCGCATGAAGGGGGAGGGCCCGATCGCCGAGCTGATCGCCCAGCGGTTCAAGATCGCGCGGCGCCGGTTCGGTCTTGACCGCACACTCCCACCCCTCGACATCAGTCGGTTCCGCGTCCCGCCCAGGGCCGGCGATCAGATGGAGTTGTTCGCCGCCGCCCCTTGACGTGAGCCTTGACCTCGCGCCGGTTCGCCCGCAACGAAGAGCGGCCATGACCGACGCACAGCAGGGCTCCGAGGACATACCGCCTGAACTGGCCGAACTGCGCCATTCCATAGACAATTTCGACGCGGCGGTGCTCCACCTCCTTGCCGAGCGGTTCAAATGCACCCGCAAAGTCGGGGCGCTGAAAGCGCGCCTTGGCATGCCGGCCGCCGACCCGGTCCGCGAAGCTCGCCAGATCGCCCGCCTGCGCTCCCTGGCCGTCACCGCCGAACTGGACCCGGAACTGGCCGAGAAGTTCCTGAATTTCCTGGTGAAGGAAGTCATCCGCCACCACGCGTTCATGAGGAGCGAAGGGCCTTAGCCATGTCCCGGCGCCAGGCCTCGGTCGCGGTGGTGGGGGCCGGCGATTTCATCGGCGCGGCCATCGCC